>JBDTRV010000140.1:0-6698 GCA_039931475.1 Burkholderiales bacterium
AGATCATGACGCCGCGCGAGCGGCTCGTCACGGTGCCGGACGGAACCACGCTGGCTGCCGCCAAGGCCCTGCTCAACAAGCACAAGCTGGAACGATTGCTGGTCGTCAACGGCGAGTTCAAGCTCAAGGGGCTGATCACCGTCAAGGACATCACCAAGCAAACCACATTTCCGAACGCGGCGCGCGATGCGCACGGGAAGTTGCGCGTGGGCGCGGCGGTCGGCGTCGGCGAAGGCACCGAGGAACGGGTCGAGGCGCTGGTCAAGGCCGGCGTCGACGCGATCGTGGTCGATACCGCGCATGGCCACAGCAAAGGCGTGTTGGACCGGGTGCGTTGGGTCAAGCGCAACTATCCACAGGTTGATGTGATCGGCGGCAACATCGCCACCGGCGCGGCGGCGCTGGCCTTGGCCGAAGCAGGCGCCGACGCGGTGAAGGTCGGCATCGGTCCCGGCTCGATCTGCACCACCCGCATCGTCGCTGGCGTTGGCGTTCCGCAGATCACCGCTATCGACAATGTAGCAACAGCGTTAGAAGGCTCGGGCGTCCCGCTGATTGCCGACGGCGGCGTACGCTACAGCGGCGACATCGCCAAGGCGATCGCGGCCGGCGCGCACTCGGTGATGATGGGCGGCATGTTCGCCGGCACCGAGGAAGCGCCGGGCGAAGTCATCCTGTTCCAGGGCCGCAGCTACAAGAGCTATCGCGGTATGGGCAGCATCGGCGCGATGCAGCAGGGCAGCGCTGACCGGTATTTTCAGGAGTCGAGCACCGGCAACCCGAACGCCGACAAGCTCGTGCCCGAGGGCATCGAAGGCAGGGTGCCGTACAAGGGTTCGATGCTGTCGATCGTCTACCAGATGGCCGGCGGCGTGCGCGCGAGCATGGGCTACTGCGGCTGCGCGACAATCGAAGAGATGCGCAGCAAGGCGGAGTTCGTGCAGATCAGCGCAGCGGGCATCCGAGAGAGCCACGTGCACGACGTGCAGATCACGACGGAAGCGCCAAACTATCGCGCCGATTGATTCGCGCCTTTTTTGCGCATCCGTTGCCTTGGCCCGTTTCGTGTACAACCCCCATTCCCACAACACCAACAGGAACAACCATGAGTCTCGTTTCATTTTTCAAGGAAGCTGGCGAAAAGCTGTTCGGCGGCAAGCCTGAAGTCAAGGCGGCGACCGCCGAGCCGAGCAATGCCGACAAGGCAGCCGCTGCCAACAGCGCGGCTTCGGAGGCCATCAAGAGCTACCTGCGCACGCAAAATCTGCCGGCCGACGACCTCACTATTGCCTTTAACGGCGCAGATCAAACGGTGAAGGTTTCTGGCACGGTGCCCGATCAGGCAACGAAGGAAAAAGTCGTGCTGTGCTGCGGCAACGTGGACGGCGTGACGGGCGTGGACGACCAGATCCAAACGACCCAACCAGCGGGCGAGAGCAAGTACTACACCGTGGTTCGGGGCGATACTCTGTCGAAGATAGCGAAGGAGTTCTACGGCAACGCGAACGCTTATCAGCAGATATTCGAGGCCAATCGGCCGATGTTGAGCCACCCGGACAAGATCTATCCTGGCCAGAATCTGCGCATTCCGCCCAAGGCCTGACGGTCACGCATCCTCCCAGGGGCCAGGTCAACCTGGCCCTTTTTCGTTTTATCCCCCGCCATGCAGCACGACACGATACTGATTCTCGACTTCGGCTCGCAGGTCACGCAACTGATCGCGCGCAGGGTGCGCGAAGCAAATGTGTTTTGCGAAGTGCATCCGTGCGATGTGAGCGATGAATGGGTGCGGGATCATGCGGCCGATGGCTCCCTCAAAGGCGTGATCCTCTCGGGCAGTCATGCGTCCACCTATGCAGCGCACGAGTTGCGTGCGCCCCCGGCGATTTGGGAACTCAACCTGCCGGTGTTCGGCATCTGCTACGGCATGTTCGCGATGGCGGTGCGGCAGGGCGGGCAGGTCGAAGCGAGCACGCAGCGCGAGTTCGGCTATGCGGAGGTGCGCGCGCGCGGGCACACTGAATTGCTGAAAGACATCGCCGACTTCACGACGGCCGAAGGCCACGGCATGCTCAAGGTCTGGATGAGCCACGGCGACAAGATCACCGAGCTGCCACCCGGGTTCAAGCTGATGGCGTCGACCCCGAGCTGCCCGATCGCCGGGATGGCCGACGAGGCGCGGGGCTACTACGGCGTGCAGTTTCACCCCGAGGTCACACACACGGTGCAGGGCCGCGCGATTCTCGAACGCTTCGTGCTCGGTATTTGCGGCGCCAAGGCTGATTGGGTGATGCGCGATCACGTCGCCGAAGCGGTAGCGGCGATCCGGGAGCAGGTCGGCGATGAGGAAGTGATCCTGGGGCTTTCAGGCGGCGTCGATTCATCGGTGGCCGCCGCGCTGATCCACCGCGCGATCGGCGACCAACTCACCTGCGTGTTCGTCGACCACGGCCTCCTTCGCCTTCGCGAAGGCGACGCGGTGATGGACATGTTCGCGGGCAAGCTTCATGCGAAGGTGATCCGGGTCGACGCGAGCGACCGGTTCCTCAAGGCGTTGGCCGGCGTGGCCGACCCGGAAGTCAAGCGCAAGATCATCGGCCGCGAGTTTGTCGAAGTGTTCAAGGCGGAAGCGGCGAAACTGAAGAGCGATCATTCGCGCCATGTGGCGTGGCTTGCGCAGGGCACGATCTATCCAGATGTGATCGAGTCTGGCGGCGGCTCGGACGGAAAGGGCGGCAAGAAATCCGTCACGATCAAGAGCCACCACAACGTCGGCGGCCTGCCCGAGCAATTGGGCCTGAAGCTGCTCGAGCCGTTGCGCGATCTGTTCAAGGACGAGGTGCGCGAACTCGGCGTGGCGCTTGGCCTGCCGGCCGACATGGTGTATCGCCATCCGTTTCCGGGGCCAGGGCTGGGCGTTCGCATTTTGGGCGAGGTCAAGCGCGAGTACGCGGACTTGCTGCGCGAAGCGGACAACATCTTCATCGAGGAGTTGCGCAACTTCAAGGACGACGCCACCGGCAAGACCTGGTACGAGCTGACCAGCCAGGCGTTTTGCGTGTTCCTCCCGGTCAAGAGTGTCGGCGTGATGGGTGACGGCCGCACCTATGAATACGTCGTTGCCTTGCGCGCGGTGCAGACCAGCGACTTCATGACGGCTGACTGGGCCGAACTGCCCCACGCGCTGCTCAAGAAAGTGTCCAATCGCATCATCAACGAAGTGCGCGGCATCAACCGCGTGACCTATGACGTCTCGAGCAAGCCGCCGGCTACCATCGAATGGGAGTAGCCGAATCGCGGCGTGCCGCCCCCTCCATCCATTTAAGCGCTTAAAGGAGCATCCATGATCGGCTACACCACCGTCGGCACCAATGATCTTTCGAAAGCCTCGGCGTTTTTCGACGAGGTGCTCGCACCGATGGGCGCGCGCCGCGTGACGGATTTTCTCGGGCGCGGCTGCGGCTGGGGCAATGGCAAGGGCAAGCCGCTGTTTGGCGTGATCCAGCCTCACGACCGGCAGCCGGCGAGCGTTGGCAACGGCACGATGGTGGCTCTGGCCGTGGCCGATGCGGCGCAGGTCGAAGCGTTGCACGCGAAGGCGGTCGCGCTCGGCGCCAAGGACGAAGGCGCTCCGGGCAAGCGCACCGATCACTTCTACGGCGCGTATTTCCGTGATCTGGACGGCAACAAGATTTGCGTGTTCTGCGTGACCTGAGCGCCGGGAAGCCATGCTGCGCCGAAGTTCGGCATGGGGATCTGGCCTGTTCAGCCTTGTCAGGCGGGCGTCCAGCGCTCGCGGCGGCCCCATCGGCGGACCGCCGTGTTCAGATGCCGCGGCGGCGGCCGAGCGCCGCGGCTGCGATCAATCCGAGTCCGATCAAGGCGAGGCTGCCGGGTTCTGGCACGGAACTGATGCGGGGATCGACCTGCAGCACGAGGTCCTGAGTACCGGCGCTGACGCTGTTCGAGAAGATGAAGCCCGCGCCTTGCAGCGCGGCGCCGATCGAGAAGTAGCGGGAGCCGGAGCCGGACCCGAGCGTGGCGTTGATGCCGCTGAGCGCGGCGGCATTGAGGCTGAACGTCAGGACATCGGACGAGGCGCCCGTGTCGACTGTGAACATGCCATACGACGTGCCGGAACCCAGGTCGGCAAAAATGGCGGGGTTAGCGGCGCCGGATCCCCTCAATGTCTGCGCGTCCGTGCTGACGTCCCACAAACCAAGGTTGACGATTGCGGATTGCGTGTAACGCTGCACGTTGAAGCTGGCCGACGCCACGACGCCGGTGATGCCCGACAGATCGAACGAGAAGAAACTTCGGTAGCTGCCCGGTTGGAAGGAAGCGCCGGTGATGTAGTTGTCGATGCTTGCCGGGTGGCCGGTGAGCTCATTCCACCAGCCCTGGTTTTCGGAGGCGCCAGGCAATGGGTTCAGCGACGTGCTGATAGTCACCGGCACGGCTTGGGCCGCGCCGCCTGCGGTGCACAGCAACAGACCGGCCAACAGGCGGATGGCGCGCGCGCGGAGCGAGCGGAGGTCGTTGGGGTGGTTGCCGGTCATGCGATCTCCGATGGAATTTGTTGCCCGCTTTCACCCCGGTTGAGGCGATAGCCAACGAGCATTTAGATGAGGCCGCTGAAGAAATAAGCACGCATCGTGCCAGACGAGTCTCGGTGGAACTTTTTGTTTGTAAAACAAGGGCTTACAGCGTCTGGAGTCAGGCGGCGCGGAACCCTACTGAACCAACATGTAAAGGAATCCGACACTTCGAGCGCGCCCGCACATGCCAGGCCGGACGCCAGTTTCGCTGGCGATCGCGGGCCTTTCGCGCCCCATCACGACAAAAATCACAAGAAAAAATGGCTCTATCGCTAGTGCAATATGGTTCTTTTGCTACGAAATAGATAGTGATTGGCGTTTGACGGCGTCCGTCCGATCCTCCCGGTCCGCTCTCAACGCACCCCGACGCTCGTTCGGAGCGTCGCCAGATTGAGCACGCGCACGCCCCCGTATTCGACCCGAATGCTGCCCTGCATTTCCAGCTCCTTCAGCGCCTCGTTCACCCTCTGGCGCGACAGGCCGACCAGATAGGCCAATTCCTGCTGCGTGATCCGCAGCACGTCGCCTACTCCCGGGTACAGCACCGGATTGAACAGCGCGGCCAGGCTGCGCGCGACCCGCGCGTCGGGGTCGTTGAGCCGGTCGATCTCGCGCGCCGCGATGAACTGGCCGAGTCGCTCGTTGAGCTGGTTCATGAGGAACCGGTTGAAGCTGAGCGAATGATCGATCAGCCAGTGGAAGGTGTCGATCGGCAGGCCCGCCACCACACTCTTGCGCAGCGCCTGAACGTTGTAGCGATAGCCCTCGCGCTTCAGGGCCGTGCCCTCGCCGAACCAGCCTCCGGGCGGCAGGCCGATGAAGGTCATGGTGCCGCCCTGCGCGGTGTCGGCGCTCATCTTGAGCAAGCCTTCGACCACGCCGAACCAGTAGGTCGGCGGCCGGCCGATGCGGCAGACCAGGTCGCCGGGCTCGGCGTTCGCGACGCTGATGTCGCCAGCCGCGCGCTCGCGGTCGGGAGAGTTAAGCGACTTGAGCCACGGCACGCCCGCGAGTTCGCTGGCGGTCGGTGGGCGGCGGCGCTGGTGCAGAGATGGCGGCTGGGTCAAGGCTGAACTCCTCGGCGGCCCGATGGGAAGGGCAGGCGGCTTCTCGTAATACGGCGACGCAACAGGACGACGCCCCACGTTCGCGCCGGCCTGCTCGACCGCCTTGCCTCGAAGAATCAGTTCGACGTGTTAGGGAAAATCCTAAGCGGATGGACCCGCCAATTGTCGTCCCAACGACAACATGGCGTCAAACTAGCGCTTAGCATCCGATCAACGGGCTTGCCGCATCGGTCAACCGGCGGCGCGGAACTCCACGAGACAGGGACGAACATGGCGACGACTTTTTCCACGCTGTTGCTCGGCCACGCGGCCCGCCGCGGTGGCGCGCCGGCCATGCGCGAGAAGGAATACGGCATCTGGCAGACCCATACCTGGGCCGACATGGCAAGGCTGGTCGAGCAGGTGGCCTGCGGGTTGCACGAAGCCGGATTGCAGCGTGGCGAACATCTCGTCGTGGTTGGCGCCAATCGGCCACGGCTTTACGCGGCGATGCTGGCGGCGCAGTCGCTCGGCGCGATCCCGGTACCGCTGTACCAGGATGCGGTCGCGGCCGAATGCGTGTTTCCGATCAACAACGCGGAAGTTCGGTTCGCACTGGTCGAGGACCAGGAGCAGGTGGACAAGATGATCGAGGTGCGCGAGCAATGCCCGCAGCTTTCGCGCATCTGGTATGACGACCCGCGCGGCCTGCGCAACTACAGCGAGCCGGGGCTGGATTCGTTCGAGTCGCTGATCGCGCAAGGTGCCGTATTCGCGAAAGCACATCCCGAATTCTTTACCGCCGAGGTGGACAAGGGCCAGGAGGGCGACGTCGCGTCGATGTTCTTCACCTCGGGCACCACCGGCAACCCGAAGGGCGTGGTTCATACGCACGCCACGTTGATTGATCGGGCCAGGGCGGGCGCCGAGTTCGACAAGTTGACGAGCGAGGAAGAAGTGCTGGCCTATCTGCCGCCGGCCTGGATCGGCCAGAATATTTTCAGCTACGCGCAGTGGCTGGTCTGCGGCTACGTCGTGAACTGCCCGGAGCAGG
>JBDTRV010000141.1:0-6670 GCA_039931475.1 Burkholderiales bacterium
CCGCACGGTGTCGCGGAACGCGATCTGCTCCTCGGTGAAGCTCATGTCGATCCCGATCCAGGCCCCGATTGCGCTACTGAACGGCGGCAGGCGTCAAAGACCGAGTTCCTCGTCCGTCATCGGCCGCGCTTCCTCTTCCAGCAGGATCGGAATACCGTCACGCACCGGATAGGCCAGACGGGCGCTGCGCGAGGTCAACTCCTGCCGTGCGCGGTCGAATTTGAGCGGGCCTTTGGTCACGGGGCAGACCAGGAGATCAAGGAGGCGGGTGTCCATCGCCTGATGATAGCGGCGCGGCCGGGGGCGCCCCCAGACCGGCATCGAGCCACACGTCGAGCGCGGCGAAAAACGCGGGATCGATCGTGAGCGCGAGCGGCACCGCAAGTGCGTGAGGATGGGTCGGCCAGAGTTTCACAGCGTCTTTTTCGGTGCAAACAAGCCTTCCGCGCTCGTTGGTAGGCGCTTTGTAGCTATCGAAATCATAATGATCCGGCAGGGCCTGGCAGTTGGTGAGTGAGAGCCCTTCGGCCCGCAGCATGTCGAAAAAGGCGCTCGGATCGGCGATCGCGGCCACTGCGGTCAGCGGAGTGCCGATGAGCGACGCGAGGGCAATTCGACTTCCGTCGGCGGCAAGCGCATGGTCGGCCAGACGCCGGGAAATGGTGAACTGACCGTCGCTGGCGCGCACGATCCGCTCGTCAACGGGCTGCGGCATCGGCGATGGCGATGGCGACCACGACGGCTGTGGCTGTGGCTGTGGCTCGCTGCGCCCGTCCAGTACCCAGGTCACGCGGCGGCCGGTTTCGCGCAGCGGCCCGGCCGGCAGCGGCCAGCCGTTGCCAAAGCCGCGCGCGCCGATCACGCAGATCTCGGCGTCGCGCTGCAACCGGAAGTGCTGCAGTCCGTCGTCGCTCAGGATGATGCGCAGCTCCGGGTGTGCGGCCAGCAGCGCGCGCGCGGCGGCCGGGCGGTCGCGACCCACGAATACTGGGGCGCCGGTCGCGCGTCGGATCAAGAGTGGTTCGTCGCCGGCCTCGGCCGCGCTGCTGTTGGCCCCGACTTCGCGCACGTCGGGCAGCAGCCGCGAGAGCTTGCGGCCGTGGCCGCGCGACACCACTCCGGCGGCGACCCCGCGCGCCACGAGGTGCCGCACCAGTTCGATCGTGACCGGCGTCTTGCCCGCGCCACCCGCGACCAGATTGCCGACAACAATCACCGGCACGTCGACCGATTCTGAGGCCATGAAGCCGCGCTGATAGAGCCAGCGCCGGGCCGTGGTGGCCGCGCCGTACAGCAGCGAAAGCGGGCGCAGCAGCCAGGCCAGCAGTCCGCGGCGGCGCCAGCCTGAGACCAACGTCGCTTCGAGCGACTCGCGCATCGAGAAGGGGGAAGTTATTTGCCGGCGCGGGCGCCAGCGGCCTCGGTCGCGAACGTCAGGTGCGTGAGGCCCGTTCGGCGCGCGGCTTCCAGCACTGTGATGACCGCCTGATGGGTGGCGGCGGCGTCGGCGCTGACGACGATGACCGGATCGGTCTGGCCCTTGGCCGCGTCGAGCAACGCGGTCGCGATCGCCTCGGAGCTGCGTTCGGTCAGCAACTGATGGTTGACCGCATAGCGGCCGTCGCCTGCGACCGACACCACGATTTCCAGGATGCGATCGGGTTGCGCGTCCGCATCGGCCACCGGCAATTGCAGCTTGATTTCGTTGAACTTGTTGTAGGTCGTGGTCAGCATCAGGAAGATCAGCACCACGAGCAGGACGTCGATGAACGGGATCAGATTGATCTCGGGTTCTTCACGCGAACGGGAGCGGAAATTCATGGGTCAAAAGCCGAAAAACCCGTGCCGGTCAGGGATGCGCGCGGACGGAATCGGGCGGTTGCTTGATCGCGATCTCGGGATGATGCGCGGGCTTGGCATGAGTGAGCGACGCGAGATGGCGCGCGAAGCGCTCCGATGCCAACTCTAGGGTCAGCAAGTATTCGTCGACCCGGGCCCGGAAGTAGCGCCAGAAAATCAGCGCGGGAATCGCGATGATCAGGCCGAACGCGGTGTTGTACAGCGCCACCGAAATGCCGTGCGCCAGTTGCGCCGGATTGCCGGCAACGCCGGCCGCCGCCGCTGCGCCGCCTCCCGCGGCCGACTGGGAGCCGAAGATCTCGATCATGCCGATCACCGTGCCGAGCAGGCCAAGCAGTGGCGCGGCCGAGGCGATGGTCGCGAGCGCGCTCAGATAGCGTTCGAGCCGATGCGCGACTTCGCGCCCGGTGGCTTCGATGTGCGCGCGCAATTCGTCTTCGCTGCAGCGCGGATTGGCCCGCAGCACCTTTAGGCCGCTGGCCAACACCTCGCCGAGCACCGAGTTGCGTTCGAGTTGCGCAACCACCTCGGCCGAAGGCACGGCCTTGAGCGACACGGTCATCGCCTCGGCCAGCAGTTTTGGCGGCGCGATTTTCGCGGATTTGAGGCTGATGAAGCGTTCGATGACGAGCGCCAGCGCCGCTATAGAGCAGATCACCAGCGGCCAGATCGGCCAGCCGGCGGCTTGTATGATCGAAATCAAAACCCCTCCTGACAGGGACGGCCATGGCAGTCATGCGGGCCGTCTTCAAGGGCCGGATTATCCCTCACCGCTTTTCGGCGTTTCCTCAGTCCTGCCGGGCACGCCAGAAACGCTGGGCCAATAACACTGTTCTTGCCCCCACGGTAGCCACAATTTCTGTGGATAACTTTGTGAATATCCCTTGGCACAGCGGCCGGATTCCAGCGTTGGCCCGCGCTGGCGACAGTTTGATGAAAAATCGATCAACACAAAGTTGTTATAAATCAACAGCTTGCAACAAAGCCGTTGGCTTTCCAGAGCCATCGGCGGCCACTTCGATACTCTCACGCGGGCTGTGGAGTAGTCAGGCCGTCCATTACTTGCTTCGATCGGCCGCAAAGCCGCGTGCAGCCGGTGTTTGAGTCCCCAAATCAAGGCGCGAAGCCGCTTGTCTGGCAAATCTCGGCGCTGTGCCGCGCGGTTGCTGACAGCTTGGACTCTCGCTTTAATCCGGTCGCGGTTTCGGGCGAGATCTCGGGCTTCTCACGCGCGGCCAGCGGGCATTGCTATTTCTCGATCAAGGACGATCAGGCGCAGATTCGTTGCGCCATGTTTCGGCGCGCCGCCAGCCTGCTCGACTTTCAGCCGCGCGAGGGCGAACTGGTGGAGTTGCGTGGCCGGCTGGCGCTGTACGAAGCGCGCGGCGACTTGCAGCTCGTGGTCGAAAGCATGCGGCGCTTTGGTGTCGGCGCGTTGTTCGAGCAGTTTTTGCAGCTCAAGGCCCGGCTCCAGCAGCAGGGCTTGTTCGATGCGGCCCGAAAACGGCCGCTGCCGCTGTTTCCGCGCGCGATCGGGGTCGTGACCTCGCTGCAAGCGGCCGCGCTGCACGACGTGCTTTCGGTGCTCCGGCGCCGCGCGCCACAGGTGCGCGTGATCATTTCGCCGGCACGGGTGCAAGGGGCGGGCGCGGCTGCGGAGATTTGCGAGGCGCTATCGAAACTGTATCTGGAAACCGCCAGTGGACGAGCGAAAACGGGTAATTTTGCCCATGATTTGGCGCCGCCGATCGATCTGATCCTGCTGGTGCGCGGCGGCGGTTCGATCGAGGACCTCTGGGCCTTCAACGACGAGCGGCTGGCCCATGCGATCGTGCAAAGTCCGGTGCCGGTGGTGGTTGGCGTCGGCCATGAAACCGACTTTACGATCGCCGATTTCTGCGCCGACCTGAGGGCGCCCACACCCACGGCTGCCGCCGAACTCGCTATCGAGCCGCGAGGCGCGTGGGCGGACGAGCTCGATCGGCTGCGGCAACGTTTGCATGATGCGCTGCAGCGCACCAGCGACGCAATGGCCCAGCGGCTCGATCGCACGGCAGCGCGGCTGACCCGGCCGTCGGCGCTGGTGCATGGGCAGCAGCTGTCGCTGGCCGGCCAACGCGCCCGGCTGGTCGCGGCCGGCAAGCGAGCCGCGCAACTGGAGCGGGCGCGGCTCGAAGCGTTGCAGCGGCGAGCTCAGGCGGCGGTTGCCGCGTCGACCGGTGCGAAGCGCGAGCGGATCGAACGCGCCGCGCTGGGCCTGTCGCTGCTCGATCCGGCGCTGGTGCTCGAGCGCGGCTATGCCTGGCTGGCGGACGAGCAAGGGGCGCCCATCGTGAGCGTCGCGCAAACGCGGGTCGGCCAGGCGTTGGCGGCGACGCTTGCCGATGGCACTGTCGACTTGGAGGTTACTGCGGCGCCTCGGATTTAGTTCCTACAATGACTGTTCGCCCGCATGCCTGCGGGACCGAATAGCCAACCCAACAAAGCAACGAAAAGGAACGAAAAATGGAACATAAATTGCCCGATCTGCCTTATCCGATCGACGCCCTGGCGCCGGCTTATTCGAAGGAGACGCTCGAGTATCACCACGGCAAACACCACGCCGCTTACGTCAAGAATCTGAACGACCTGCAAAAGGGTACCGAGTTCGAGAACATGACGCTCGAGGAAATCGTCAAGAAGTCGAGCGGCGGCATCTACAACAACGCGGCGCAAATCTGGAATCACACATTCTTCTGGAACTGCATGAAACCCAGTGGCGGCGGTGAGCCCAAAGGTGCGCTCGCCAAGGCGATCGAGTCGAAATGGGGCGGCTATGCCGCGTTCAAGGAAGCGTTCACCAAGAGCGCCGTCGGCAACTTCGGCTCGGGCTGGACCTGGCTCGTGAAAAAATCCGACGGCTCGGTCGACATCGTCAACATGGGCGCTGCCGGATCGCCACTGACCACCGGCGACAAGGGCTTGCTCACGGTTGATGTCTGGGAGCACGCCTACTACATCGACTACCGCAACGCGCGGCCGAAGTTCGTCGAGACGTACCTCGACAAGCTCGCGAACTGGGGTTTTGCTGAAAGCAATTTCGGCTGATCCAGCTCAGTCTTCCGACGCAAACGACAAAAGCCGGCTTTCGGGCCGGCTTTTTGTTGGGCGCTGCCCGGGGATGCAGCGCGGCTATTTCGGCGCGGCGGGCGCGGCCTCGAACCGTTTGCTGCTGAGCTTGAAACCCGGCTTGACGTGCTTGCTTGCGAACCAGCCCTGGTTCATCTCCAGCACGTAGCGCACCGGCTGATCCGAGCAGTGCGAGTCGGTGGTCTCGGGCTGCATGTCTTCCAGGTTGACGATCGTGCCGTCATCCGCGACGAAGGCAGCGGTGAGCGGCAGCAGTGTGTTTTTCATCCAGAAGCACTGTACGGCAGGCGCCTCGAACACGAACAGCATGCCCTCGGCAGCAGGCATTTCACGACGTTGCATCAGGCCGATCTGGCGCTGCTCGGCGGTGGCGGCGACTTGGACCTCGATCTGGTGGATGCCGATCGATAGGTGCTCGCGCGGCAAATCCAGTTGCGGTGTCGGCTGGCCCAGCGCGACCGTGGCCGCGAAGCCGAACGTGGTGACGGCGGCCAAGTGGCTGACCCAATGACTCAATCGCATTTTTGTGGTTTCTCCGAAGTTGGCTCGCGTCTGCTGAAGCGGGCGTCGCGCGTTCAACCGCTTTCATGGCCGACGAAAACGAAAAAGCCCGCGCGAAGCGGGCTGGCGGGCAGCGAACCGGGAGCATTCAGAAATTGCCGCCCGGCTCGCAGGTCCTCTGGTTGCGACTACTTCTTTCCGCCCTTTGCGGCATCGGTCGTGGTCGTCGGGCCCATGGCGCCGCCGGGTTTCGTGGTCACGGCAGACGGTTCACCGTCCTTGGCCGCCTTGTAGGTACTCTTTGCCTTATCGGCCGACGCTCCGCCCTTGGCTGCCTCGGTGGCGGTGGTCGGACCCATGGCGGAGCCCGGTGCAACGACTTCGGCGGACTTCGGACCGGCCTTGTCGCCCTTGATGGCGCCCTTGTCGGCGGAGCCGCCGCCCTTGGAGGCCTCGGTCTTGGTGGTTGGGCCCATCGCGCCGCCAGGATTGGTGGTCACGGCTTGCGCGTATACGCCAGTGGCGAAAAATCCAGCGATCAAAATGGAAAGTAGTTTGGTCATAACGGTTGTCCTTTGGTTGAGTTACCGAGTCTTCTAGTTACCTGCCAATAGCTCGGAAGGTTTCACTTTAACGCAAGCGCGCAGCAAGGGTTGACACTCGAGTGTGAAACAAAATGAGCAGGCCAGCCCGCCGACCTGCTCTGATTGCTTGTGTCACCGATCAGCGAACGCGCGATGGCCGACTTATTTCCGCTGATTCAGCGGATTGCTGGAACCGGCTGACGGAGCGGTGACGGCCGGCCCTGGCGCCGGCGTGGTCAGCACTTCAGGCGTCATCGGTTTTTTCGCCGTCGAGTGCATCTTGTTCATTTTTTTCTTCGCTCCGGTCGACGGTTCATCCATCTTCCTGATGGCCTTGTTCGCCGCCGTCTTGGCCTGGCCCTGCACCTGCTTGGGCTTGGTGTTGATCACGGCCGCACCCTTGGGATCAGTCACCGGAGCGGATGGGGCCTGCGTGCTGGTGCCGCTGGTCACGGGCGTGTTGGTCACAGAGGTGGGCGTGCGGCCTTGTGCGGCTCCCGGCTTGACGACGACCGCCGAATCCTTTTTCGGAAGCTCCGTCGATGCGGCTTGCGCGAACGCACCACCCGCGAACAGGCCGGCCACCACCAGGGTAA
>JBDTRV010000142.1:0-6604 GCA_039931475.1 Burkholderiales bacterium
CACTGGAGGCGAGTGCGCTGCTCGGTTGCGCATTCGTCCAGCGCGGCTGCCTCGCTGGCGAAACCGCCGCGCAGGCGCTGCGGCGCATGCTGCTCGAAGCCGCGCAGGCGCTGCGCGAGAAGAGGCGCGGCGAGAAATTCTGGCGTGCGCTCGAGTTGACGTTCTTCAAACCCGCGGGTTCGCAGGAACTCGCAGCCGAGCGGCTAGGGCTGCCGTTCGGCACCTATCGCTACCAGCTTTCGATCGGCATTGACCGCGTGGTCGACGCGTTCTGGCTACGCGAACTCGCGGCGGGCGCCTGAAGCGCGGATTTCGACGGTATTTTCAGCAGCATTTTCGGCTGGCGATTCGGCGGCGGTTGCGCCGACGCTGTGAGCACCTGAACCATGGTTTTCCGAAGAGGTGCTTCATGAATACGTTTTCCAGCCCCGATTCGAATGCGCGCGCGCTGATCATCGGCGCGAGCATCGCCGGGCTGCTCGCCGCGCGGGTGTTGAGCGAGCATTACCGAGAGGTCGTGCTGCTCGAGCGTGACGAACTGCCCGAAGGCGCCGCTCCGCGCAAGGGCACGCCGCACGCGCTGCATCCGCATGGCCTGCTCGCGCGCGGCCGGCAGGTGCTCGAGGAATTGTTCCCCGGCCTCACCGACGCGCTGGTCGCTCAGGGCGCGCGCGCGGGCGACCTGCTGGCGGACGCGGTGTTCAACGCGGGCCGACACCGGTTCGCGCAAGGGCGCTGCGGCATCGGCGGCATCGTGGTAAGCCGTTTGTTGCTGGAGGCCGAGTTGCGCCGTCGCGTTCTCTCGCTGACCAACGTGCGGGCGATGACCGGCAGCCACGTGCGGCAGCCGGTGCTGGATGAGGCGAGCCAGCGCGTTGTCGGCGTGTCGGTCTCGCGCAGCGACGGCGACACGACAGTTCCTGCCGATCTGGCGGTCGACTGCACCGGGCGCGCTTCGCGCACGCCGTCGTGGCTTGAAGGGTGGGGCTATGCGGCGCCTGAGGAAGATCGCGTGACGGTGGGCCTGCGCTACACAACGGCCTATTTCGCGCGGCCACAGCCGATGCACGGCGAGCCGAACGTCGTGATCTGCTCGGCAACGCCGCTGCAGCCACGGCCCGGAGTGCTGCTCGCGCAAGAGCCGGCCGGAGGCGGCCCACCGCGCTGGGTACTCGGCGTGGGCGGCTATGCGGGCGATCATCCGGGCGGCACACTGGAAGCCGTGCGGGAACGCACACGCACGATGGGTTGTGAAGAACTGATGCGAGTCTGTCGCGACAACGAGCCGATCGGCGCACTGCTGCAGTATGAATTTCCGTTCAGCCAGCGACGCCGCTATGAACAGCTTGAACGCTTTCCGTCGAACTATCTCGTGCTCGGCGACGCGCTCGCGAGCTTCAACCCGATCTACGGCCAGGGCATGACGGTGACTGTCTGCCAGGCGCTGGCGCTGCGCGACGCGCTGCGAAGCGGCGACCTGGCGGCGCTGCGGCGCCGCTTTTTCGCGGCCGCCGCGAAGCTGATCGACACGCCGTGGCAACTGGCGGTCGGCGCCGATCTGGCATTGCCGTTCGTCGCGGGTCCGCGGTCGGTGCCTCAGCGGCTGATCGACCGCTACATCGCGCGGCTGCATCGCGCCGCGGTCCACGACGCGCGCGTCGCGCTCGCGTTCCTGAAGGTCGTGCACTTGCTCGAGCCGCCGTCGTCCCTGTTTGCTCCTGCGGTCGCGCTTCGGGTGTTGCTGCGCAGCGGCCGTTCGATCCGGTCTGACGGCTTGCCGCCGTGCCACGAGGGCAATGCGCAAGCGCTCGGACAGGTCCCCAGCAGGGGGGCTGCGGGCGCACGCGATGCAACTCGACCGACTCCCGCATCAAATTGTGTCGGAACGGATCGATTTGAACCGAAAGAGAACCATGCGCAACCAAGGTAGTCAGAACGAGGTTACTTCCATGAGCCAGAGACACTATGGAGAATCCATTCGGAAATCGCTGGCCGCGGGCTTTGCTCCGACCGCAGGCGTGTTTGATGAACGACAGGCCCGAACCGCCGCGGAACTGACGCTGGTTGTCGGCGGCGTGGCTTTTGCCTTGGCGTCACGCGCCGAGGTTTACCTGCCGATCAAGATCGTCGCGACCGTGTTCTTCATCGAGTTCGCGGTCTGGCAGGCTTTCCTGCCGCGCGACATTCTCCAGCGCATCTGGCCGAACTGGATTGCGGGCGACCCGCGAGTCGAGGCGAACACGCCGCTGGCGATTCTCGGCGAGCAGGGCTTCCAGGTGGCCGGCGGCGGCGAGGGCGCGAAGCAGCAGACGCTCGGCTGCCTGGCCATCGAACGCGAGGCCTACAACGAGTTGCCGCCGCCATTGCGCTGGGGCGATTTCAAAGACATCCGCCTGGGCACCTTCGAAGAGCTTCGCGATGCGTTCGCGCAAGTGGCCAAGGCACCGGTGGCGCTTGAGGGCACCATCATCGAAGCGGGGGAGCCGTGAGTGGAAACCTCGGCGCGCATCACGAACCCTAGCCGCCGGTTCGATGAAACACCGGACGCAGCGGCGATGAGTCAGCCGGCAAATGCGTCGCAGACGCTCGGGGCGTTGATGTTTCGCGTCGCGATGCGCGACCAAGCGGCCTTCAAGCAGCTCTACGACGACACGTCGCATTGTCTGTTCGGCATCGTCCTGCGAATGTTGCGCGACCGCTCGTGGGCTGAAGAGGTTTTGCAGGAGGCCTACGTCAGCATCTGGAACACGGCGCCGAGCTACTCGACCATAAAATCGCAGCCGATGACCTGGCTGATGACGATCGCGCGCTACAAGGCGCTGGATGCCTTGCGCAGCAGCAGCAGCGAACGCCGGCATGTGCTGCGGCCGCAGGCAACCGCGGAGGACGACGACAGCGGTCTGGCCGACATCGCCGCCGATGAACGCGACGGCCCGCTCGATCGCCTGGCGCAGGCGGCCGAGTCCGAACGCTTGCGCCACTGCCTGCAGGCACTGGAGGCGCCGCAGCGGCAGGCCATCGCGCTGGCTTTCTACGACGGCCTGACGCATGTGGAACTGGCAGCGCACATGAGCCAGCCGCTGGGCACCGTGAAGGCCTGGGTGCGGCGTGGGCTGGAAAAGCTCAAGCCGTGTCTGCAGCGCCGCGCCGTCGAGACGGGGAACACGCGATGAACATCCGCCGGCATCACGATCGCCTTGCGTCCGAGTACGTGCTCGGCACTCTGCACGGGCACGCCCGCAGGCGCTTTGCGCAACTGCTGCGCGACGATGCAGCGCTGCAATCCTGCGTGGCATTCTGGGAAAGCGCGTTGACACCGATGGCGTTGCCGTTGTCGGCGGCGCCATCGGCTGCGGTGTGGCAGGCGGTCGCCGCGCGCGTGGCACCGCGACAAGAAAACAGACCGCCGGGCTGGATCGAGCGCTGGTTTGGCCTGCGCACGCTGGCGTCGCTGACCGCGGGGCTGGTGCTCGGCGTCACGCTCGGCGTCATCGGCCCAACAGTCCTCGAAAGCGGCGGCGCTGATCTCGCCGAAACGCAGCTGCCCGAAAGTTATGTCGGCGTGCTCGCCGGTGCCGACGGTCGCGCCGGTTTGATCGTGTCGAGCCGGCGCCACGGGACGGTGATGGACATCAAGCAGATCCAGCCGGCCGCTGTCCATGCCAGCCAAACGCTGTTCCTGTGGGCGATCGAAGCCGACGGTGCGACGCGCGCGATCGGCGCGGTGCCGCAGGGCAAGTTCGTGCAGGTGCCGCTGGCGAAGACGTCGGAGCAGCTGTTCGCCAAGGCCACCGAGTTGGCGGTGTCGGTCGAGGCGATCGGCAGCGCGCCGGTAGCACCCACCGGGCCCTACGTCTACCGCGGGTTGTGCGGAAAGCTGTGGCGCGTGCCTGCACCCAAAAACTAGTGTCCTGTAACGGAGGAATGGGCATGGACGTCGAGCTCGAACATTAGGCGACCGTGCGCAACCCGGCGGCAGCGCGCGCGGCGCCGCCATCGGCAAGGCCACCGAGCGCGGACCACGCGCTGCATCGAGGCGTGGAACGTCGACCCGATCCGCCGCCACTTCGACTTCGTGGGCACGAGTCGGCTCGTGACCGCCGCGTCCAACTTCCTGGGTACCAAGCCCTCCTGGCTACGGTGCGCGAGCTTGCCAGTGCGAGCGGCTATCGACAACCGAATGGTGAACGGCGCTCGTACCTCCTCGTCGACGGCGCGCAGTGGGTGCCCCGCCACTTCGTCGACTTCACGGCGTTCGGTGCCGACTACCTCTCGTTTTCGTTCACAAGATGCTCGCGCCCTTCGGCGTGGGCGTGCTCCTCGCGAACGCGGCGCTGCTCGAATCATCGCTGCCGTTTTTCTACGAGAGGGTGAAGTGCTCGCCGACTGGGTCGTCGGCTTCAATCGGTTGCCCTGGAAATACGCCGCGGGCACGCCGAACGCCATCGGCACCATCGTCGCGGCACAGGGCCTGCGACCTGATGCTCGACCTGGCGCTGTACGCGGTCGCAGCCGTCATGGGCCGCGTGGCCGCCGGGAAGTCGAAGCCTCACCGCGCACTCGGCATCGACGCAAGCTGCCGGCTCAGCTTCTACCTCCACAACACCCTCGACGAGGTGGATCGCGCGGTGGATGTCCTGGCCACCCTCGTCCCATCCCCCTAGTTCTTGCAGTCACGGCCGGATCCCGCGCGTGGGCGCGTGCCTGCTGCCAAAAATCAGCTACGGGGCTTTTTGCATGCACTGCGTCCAACGGCGATCGCAACCCGAATATAGGAAATACCGAGGTCGTCGATGGCCGGCAGCGCCCTCGGTTTCTTCAACCCGCCGGCCGAATCAGCACTCAAGGAAATCATCATGACCTATTTCAACAACACGACCACCGCCATCCATCGCCGCGCACTGGTCACACTCGCCGCGGCGCTCGCCCTCTCGTTGGGCGCCGCGTCCCCGGCCTTTGCGGTTCCCGCATGCAAGATTGACGTGTTCGTGAAGAACGAGCAGAGCGCCTCGATCAAGGTGCTTAGGTTCAAGTACTCGGTCAAGGACAAATCCGGAACCTTCATCGAATCGCTGTCCAACAAGCGCCTGGCGCCGGGAGAGACGGAAGAATGGCCGAACCAGGCACTGCGCGAGGCGGGCGAAGGCAACCTGATCACCAACACCTGGGTTGAGTACAAACGGGACAACAGCGGGGCCGGCGACGGCTACGGGCCGCCGGAATGGTCGAAACCTTTCCCGCATTCCTCCACCTACACCTGCCTCAACGACCGCAACTACTGGCTCGCGGCCAGGCAAGACGACTGACACGCGATATTTCGGCACTGCCCTGTGGCTGGCGCAGATGGATGGCCCGAGCGGGCAATGACGTTTCCGCCAAGGCGAGTCAGGCAAGAAAACCGAGGTCTCTTGTTTACCCGAATAGACCTCGGTTCCAAACCCAACCGGCAAATCATGCACTCAAAGAGAAACAGCATGGCGTTCTTGGAGTGATCGTTCTTTTCGTGCGTGTATGTGACGTCTCTCCCGAATTCCGGACTTTTCAACACCAGAGGAACGGTTGCTGAGTCTGGCCGGTACAGCCACTATCGTTGGTCTCTCATCAAGCTGAATCTGAGTTTTGCTTTTCACGCCGGAGCCTCGGTGCGGTCTTGCGCTGTCCAAGCCCCCCGTGCGCCGGCGAGCTACTTCAGCGACACCGAATCTATCCTCTCATCCCGCGAACACGGGATGGTTCGAAGAGCCGACGCTGACTAGACTGAACTCAGGGCTGCAGCCGTGGGTGCCAGATCCATGACCTCACTGTGTTTGCGGATCCGATCTGGAGCCGTGCCATGGGAATTTTCCTGAACAGAGGGTGGTTCGCGCGATGCGCCGCCTGCAAGCTCGTGGTGTCTCTGGCCGGTTTGATGGCTGGCCTGATCGTCGCTCACGCTGCCAATGCGGCGGCAATTCAGTGCGAGCGAAACATTCGCGCCAGCGTCGTTGCGCTCGAGCAGGCGATCGTGCTCAACCGCTTTGGCGCTTTCAATCCCGCCGGCATGATGCTCTCGCTACAGCGCGACCGGGTGTTCTCGGGTCCTGCATCGATTGCCGATGGCACTTCGGTCACTGAAGCAAATCCCCACGTCACGGTTGCGCAGGATGCAACCGCAGGGGAACATCGTCCTTCAAATAAGGGGCTGACCCGGGCACCGAATTCCTTTTGCGGAGACTCACCGTGAACATAGTGACAGCACGAGCCCCATTTCTGGACGCCACGAGTTTCAATGTCGCGGAAGGCGTCGAACCTTCTCTGGCCCCGATCCGACCAAGCATGCCGGCGCGCTCGCCATTTTTGTCGGTTTACGAATCGAACGATGGCGAGGTCGCCTATGCCGACCCGATGCGCGAGGCGTTCGCTTCGTTGGTCAACGAACTGCATGACGAAGAGTTCGACGAGGCGCTGCACGAGTTGCAGTGCCGGGCACGCGCGATGCACGACGGCCAACTCGCAGCGGGCAAACCGCGCGCCGAGGCCGATCGGCTGGTAGCGCAACATTTTTCGCAGCTCATCGAGGCCTCGGAGGCGGCGGTCGATTCGATGGCACGCGAGTTCGTGCCGC
>JBDTRV010000143.1:0-6602 GCA_039931475.1 Burkholderiales bacterium
GTTCTGCTGATCCAGTACGTCGACGGTGCGAAGGAACTGCTCAAGATCGGAACCAACGGCGTGGGCGCCAATGGCAATGGCCTTTCGGCGCCGCGTCTGGTCGACATCAATGGCGACAAGATTCCGGACGTTGCCTATGCGGGCGACATGCTCGGCAACCTCTGGAAGTTCGACCTAACCGACAAGACCGCGTCGAACTGGAGCGTTGCGTTCAGTGGCACACCTCTCTACGTCGCCAAAGACGTCTATAGCGTGCGCCAGCCGATCACCACCGCGCCCGGCTGGCTGTTCCATCCGAACGGCGGCATCATGGTTGCCGTCGGAACCGGACGCAACATCACGGTGGCCGACCGCACCAACGATCAAGTGCAAACACTCTATGGCATTTACGACCCGACAGGGGTGTCTGGCCCGCCAACGACCAACGCCTTGACCGGTAGCACGACCATCTCCTTGGACAACACAAACAACGCCGTGACCACGGGCCGTTCGGAACTTGTTGAACAGACGGTGAGTTCCGCCTCGACCGCGATCGCGGCCAATGGCGATCCGCTTTGGACCGTATCGCACAACCCGGTCCCATATTCTGGCGTCGGAGCCAAGAAGGGTTGGTACATGGAGTTGCCGGTCAATCGGGAAGCCGCCGTGAAGAACATGAACTGGGTGCAGGGCTTGCTCTTCGGCATTCCAACGCGCGCGCCGGACGTAGGAGGCGACCCCACCGTGGAAAGCTGCGAGCCCACCGGCAGCGAGGGGAATCGCTACTTCACCATCTTGAACATCATCAACGGCTCTCCTCCGAGCTACCAAATCTTTGCGCAATTGGATTCCGGTGGCAATGTGATGCTGAACGATACGGGCAATAAGAACAATCGTCTTCAGACGGACGGAGAGTCTGCACTCGTGATGGGCGTTGATGACGACAAGAAGAATTTGTGCCCACCGGGCGTGACTTGCAGTACACCTCCCCTGCCCGGTTCCCCGCTGAGGTTGTGGCCCACATGGCGCCAGGTGCAGTGATGGGAAGCACCCGCCGAACCCGGCGTGGCATCGCGCGGGAAAGGCACACCCGCGGCTTCACGCTCGTCGAAGTCATGATCGTGGTTGCGATCATCGGCATCCTTGCCGCGATCGCCCTGCCCAGCTACCGCGACTACATCCGGCGCGCCAACCGCGCGGAGGCGCGTGCCGGATTGCTCGCGGCTTCGCAGTGGTTGGAGCGGGTTGCGACCTCGACGGGGTTCTATCCGTTGACCGCAAGTTTTCCGGCCAACCTCACGACCGTGCCGTCACAGACTTACCTCATCAGCTACGTCCGCGGCGCGACCAACGCCACCTACGCTCTGACCGCCACGCCGCAAGCCGGCCAGAGCGGTGACAAGTGCGCCAACTACACGCTTGACCAGGCCGGCACGCAGGACATCAGCATCGTGAACCCAACCCTCAGGGACGAGTGCTGGGGCCGCTGATCGCGATCGGTTTCGTAGACTCGGGCGGTGCCAATCACGTCCTCCTCGCCGCCCTCGCCGTCTTCGCCTCCCGGCGGTGACCTGCATACCCACATGCAGTCGGCGCTGGCGCTAGCAGCCAGGGCCATCGGCCTGTCCGATCCGAATCCGCGCGTGGGCTGCGTGATCGCCGACGGCGCTGGCAACCTCGTAGGCTGCGGCTTCACGCAGCAACCCGGCGGCCCGCACGCCGAAATCATGGCGCTGCGCGATGCCTCGAAGGCGGGCAAGTCCACGACCGGCGCCACAGCCTTCGTCACCCTCGAACCCTGTTCGCACCAAGGCCGCACCGGCCCTTGTTGCGAATCGCTGATCGAAGCCGGCATTGCCAAAGTGGTCGCTTCGATCGCCGACCCAAATCCGCTGGTGTCGGGCCAGGGCTTTACCAGGCTGCGCGCTGCCGGCATCGAGGTTGAAGTCGGCCCAGGCGCCGCCGAGTCGCGCGAACTCAACATCGGATTTTTCAGCCGCATGGTGCGAAAAAAACCATGGGTGCGCATGAAGATCGCGGCCTCGCTCGACGGCACGACGGCACTCGAAAACGGCAAAAGCCAGTGGATCACCGCCGCCGCCGCGCGCGAAGACGGCCATGCGTGGCGCCAGCGCGCCAGCGCGGTGCTCACCGGTATCGGCACGGTGCTCGAAGACGATCCGCGGCTGACGGTGCGTCTGCCCGGCGTCTCGAGGCAACCGGCGCTCGTGATCGTGGACAGTCGTCTCGAAACGCCGATCGATGCCAGGTTGTGGAGCGCAACCAACCGCCGCATCTCCATTTATGGCGCGGTGCCTGAAAAGGCCCGCGCTGCCGCGCTGGAACAGCGCGGCTCATGCGTCACCGTGCTGCCCGACCCGAACGGCAAGGTCGACCTCGCGGCGATGCTCGCCGACTTGGCAAAGCACGAAGTCAATGAGCTTCACGTCGAAGCCGGCCACAAGCTCAACGGCTCGCTGATTCGCGCGGACTTGGTCGACGAGTTTCTGATCTACGTCGCGCCCAAGCCGCTCGGCCAGGGCCGCGGCATGACGAACCTGGGGCCACTTTCGGAGTTGGCGAGCGCAGTCGATCTCGAGTTCGTTTCGACTAGCCGGGTGGACGTTGACCTTCGCATCGTCGCGCGCGTGGCCGGGCGGGACAGGTTTTGAAGCGCCGCTCGTTGACCCTCGGGCTGGCAGCGTTGTGGGCCACGCGCGCCGCCGCCAACCCGGTTCACCCCCCGCCGATCCAGGTCGGCCCGAGCCGCGCGATCAAGACCATTGCCGAGGCCGCAAGACGGGCGCGCGACGGTGATCGGATCGAAATTGACGCGGGCGACTACTACGGCGATGTCGCGGTCTGGCTTCAAAACGACCTCACGATCGTCTCGGCAGGCGGCCGCGCTCGCCTGCGCGCGGATGGCGCGTCGGCCGAGGGCAAGGCTATCTGGGTGGTGCGCGGCCAGCGTGTGCTGATCGAGGGGTTCGATTTCACCGGCGCTGCGGTGCCGTCGCGCAACGGCGCGGGCCTTCGGTTCGACGTCGGCTCGCTGACGGTGCGCGACTGCTCGTTCATGCACAACGAGATGGGCCTCATGACCGGCAACGAAGCGCGCACAGTGCTCGAAGTCGAAAGCTGCGAGTTCGCCTACAACCTGCGGCCGGACGGCCACAACCATAACCTCTATGCGGGCCGCATCGCGCGGCTGTCGGTCACGGGAAGTTACTTTCATCATGCTCAGACCGGGCATTTGTTCAAGAGCCGCGCCGCCGTGAGCGACGTTCTGTACAACCGCCTGGTCGACGGCGCCGGCGGACGCGCAAGCTACGAACTGGAGTTTCCCGAAGGCGGGATCGCGACGGTGATCGGAAACGTCATTGCCCAGAACGCACAGACCGAAAACCTCGTGCTGGTGTCTTTCGGCGCGGAAGGCTACCGGTGGCCCGCGAACGAGCTGTATTTGGCGAGCAACACGCTGATCGACCGGCCCAATCCACCCGGCACGTTCCTGCACGTCTGGCCCGGGGTGGGCAAGGTCCAGGTGGTCAACAACCTGTTCGTGGGCAACGGCGACGTGCGGGCGGGCGGAATGCTCTTGGAGCCGCAGAACGTTGTCCTCACCCATGCCGCATTCGCGCGCTACAGCGACGCCCAGTTTCGCCTAAAGGCCGATGCGCCGATACGAGGCCGTTGGTCAACCCCCGGCAGCACTGGCGCACGGGCTTGGGCACCAGATCGTGAATATGTCCATCCGCGGGGAACAGTTGCCCTCGCCGGGTCTGCGCATAATCCCGGGGCAATGCAAAGCGTGGCACCCGAGCCTCGCTGAAACTGTCCTTTTTGCAGCAGGCAGTCGACCGGCCCCGGTCACCGAGTGAAACCATTGGGAAGCCATAAGCCCATGCACCGCCCCGCCCACTGCCCTGTTTTCCTCGAATCCACGGCTTCGGCCTGATTGCTCCCCATGTCCGACAACCCAACCATCCTCGCCCTCGGTTCGCCGCGTTTTTCCGATGAGCGGTTGGCCGCACTGCACCGCGCCGGCGACACCGCCGCTTGCTGGCGCGACCTTGGACCGGAAGGCATCGAGCGGGTGGCCGGCAACTTCGCGGTCGGCGTCCGCGAACCGGGCGGCCGGAGCTGGCTCGCGGTGGATCGATTCGGCATCGAGTCGATCTGCTGGCGCATCGTTGACGGGCAATTGCGCGTTGCCGCGCGTGCCGACGAGCTCGCGGACGGTGATGCGCAAATCGATCCGCAGGCCATCTTCGACTACCTGTATTTCCACGCGATCCCCTCGCCGCGCACGATCTTCAAGGACGTGTTCCGTCTGCCGCCCGGCCACTTCGGCGTGTTCGAGCACGGCCAGATGAAGGTCGCGCCCTACTTTGTTCCTGCCTTCCAGGAACCGGGCAACCCTTCCTTCGATTCGCTCGCGGTTGAATTCAGACAACTGCTGCGTGAAGCCGTCGAGACGCAGCTCGACGGCAGCAAGCCGGCCTGTTTCCTTTCGGGCGGCACCGATAGTTCCACCGTCGCCGGCATGATCGGCGAAGTCAGCGGCCAGCGCGCCTCCAGCTATTCCATAGGCTTTGACGCGCAGGGCTACGACGAAATGGAATTCGCGCGCGTTGCCGCGAAACAGTTCGAGACCGACCACCACGAGTACTACGTGACGCCGTCCGATCTGGTCCAAAGCATCGGCGCGGTGGCAAGCCACTTCGACCAGCCGTTTGGCAACTCGTCGGCCCTGCCCGCTTACTACTGCGCGAAGATGGCGCGCGACGACGGCGTGACCCGGCTGCTCGCGGGCGATGGAGGCGACGAATTGTTCGGCGGCAACACGCGCTATGCCAAGCAGCGCGTGTTCGGCTGGTGGGATCAGGTGCCGCGCGCGCTGCGCACCGGCCTGGTGGAGCCGATGCTCGAGCGGCAGGGAAACAGCGCGGTGCCGCTGCTCCGCAAGGCCGCCAGTTATGTCGAGCAGGCCAAGGTGCCAATGCCCGACCGGCTGCAAATGTACAACCTGATCCTGCGGCTTCAGCCGGCCAAAGTGCTCACCCCGGCGCTGCTCGCGCGGATCGACCAGAGCGCGCCGCTGGCGCAGCAACGATTGGTCTGGGCGATGGCGGGCGACACCAGCAGCGTGAACCGACAGCTCGCGTTCGACTGGCGCTTCACCTTGGCCGAGAGCGATTTGCCGAAAGTGATGGGCGCCACCAGCCTTGCCGGTGTGGGCGTTGGGTTCCCGTTTCTCGACGACCGACTGCTTGAATTCTCATGCCGATTGCCCAGCAACTACAAGCTCAAGGGCCTGAAGCTGCGCTGGTTCTTCAAGGAAGCGCTGCGGGGTTTTCTGCCGGACCAGATCATCGCCAAGAAAAAGCAGGGCTTCGGCTTGCCGTTTGGCCTCTGGGCCAATCAGAACGCCGAGCTGAATGCGCTGGCGCGCGAATCGCTCCAAGCGATCGCGGCGCGGGGTGTGGTGCGCGGCGATTTTGTCGATGAACTGCTGGAGCACCGATTGGCCGAGCACCCGGGCTACTACGGCGAAATGGTCTGGATTCTGATGATGCTCGAGCAGTGGTTGCGCATCAAGGCGCCAAACTTCCGGATCGAAGACTAAAGCCAACGGATCGGCGCCGTTACGGGCCGCTCAACTGCGGTCGTTCGGCTCACGGCGAGGTGAAGAATCGTCAGCCTTGGGCGACTCCTCGACTTCCCGCACTTCGACGTCCACCACCTCGGCCGGCTTCGCGCGAGCGCTCCCGTGGCGCGCCGTGCCAAAGCGACCGGTCCCGGCGCCGAACGAACTGCGCGAGCGGATGTCGCGCCAACGCTCCCACAGCACGAGCGGCGCCGGCTTGCGCCCGGTAAGAAGCGCAGCCACGCTGTTGAACGCGACCACCAGCAGCACCGCGAGAAACAGGCTGGCCGCGAATACGGTGCCCGCCAGCATCAACATCAGGCCGACCGCCGCCGCGATGGCGGTGCGGAAGAAATCGGAGACGGTATTCATGAGGGGATGAGTCCTTTCGCGGGTCATTGGTTCAGCGAACGCCTCGGGCCATGCGCCGCCGCCATGCGTAGCAGCCTGCGCGTACACTGCATTTTCCGGCCCTGCGACCGAAGCAGCGCCAGTCGACTTTGCCCATCAGGAGACCTGTATGTCAGACCACGTTTACAAAATGCTCGAACTCACCGGCTCCTCACCAACGAGCATCGAGGACGCCGTTGCCACCGCCCTGGCCAAAGCCAGCAAGAGCGTGCGCAACATCCACTGGTTCGAGGTGATCGAAACCCGCGGCCACGTCGCCGACGGCAAGATTTCTCACTGGCAGGTTACTGTCAAGTGCGGCTTCACTCTCGATTAACAAGCGGCACGCCATGATTCTCGAAGTTGCCGACATCCGCATCCGCGCCGGCCAGCAAGCGGCGTTCGACGAAGCGATCGAGCGCGGCGCGAGCACGGTGATCGCCGAGGCCAAGGGGTTCAAGAGCTTCAACGTTCGGCGCGGCATCGAATCGCCCGAGCGCTATTTGCTGCAGATCGTCTGGAACACGCTGGAAGACCACACGGTCGGCTTTCGCGAGTCGCCCGCGTTTGCCGAATGGCGCGC
>JBDTRV010000144.1:0-6598 GCA_039931475.1 Burkholderiales bacterium
CGCCGCCACCGCCACGCACGCGGTCAATCCTTGGCTGTACAGCAAGATGCCGTTCAACGCGGCCACCGACTTCGCGCCGATCACGCAGATGGTGCGGGTGCCGAACGTGCTGGTCATGAACGCCGAGGCGGCCAAGCGCCTTGCCATCGAAAGCGTGCCGGACCTTATCCGATACGCCAAGGCCAACCCCGGCAAGCTCAACTACGGCTCGGGCGGCAACGGCAGCGCCGGGCACCTCGCGGGCGAACTGTTCAAGCAGCAAGCGGGGGTGTTCGTGGTGCACATCCCATTCAACGGCGGCAACCCGGCGCAACTTGCGCTGCTTTCGGGCCAGGTCGACTTCAACTTCGACAACCTCGCGACGGCCGCGCCGAACATCCGCTCCGGAAAGCTCAAGGCCATTGCCGTCACCACACCAGAACGCTCGTCCGCGTTGCCTGACGTGCCGCCGGTGGCCGACACGCTGCCCGGCTTTTCGATCGACACCTGGTGGGGCCTGGTCGCGCCGGCCGGCACGCCGCAGCCGGTGCTCGACAAGCTGTCCAGCGCGTTCGTCACCGCGCTGAACACGCCCGAAGTGAAGCAGAAATTCTCGAACCTGCTGGCCGAGCCGGTGGCCAGCACACCGGAGCAATTCGGCGTGTTCATGAAGGCCGAGCGCGAGAAGTACGAAAAGGTGGTGAAGGCGAGCGGGGCGAAGGTGGATTGAGTCAGGGCAACGCTGAACAAGTCCCTCGCGGCGCGCACACTTGGGCGCACGCTCGTGGAGATTTGTTCAGCGGCGCCTCAGGCATCGGCCCGAATCGATGCTTCAAAAATTGAGCAGCGCCGGCAGCAACTGTCCGGCCGTTCCGCGCAGCAGCAATTGCGCCACGTCGTCGAGTTCAGTCGGCTCGGGGTTGACGATCACGACTCGCGCTTCCGCGCTTGAAGCGGCAATGGCCAGACCGGCGGCCGGATAGACCAGGCCCGAGGTGCCGACCACCAGCATCACGTCGCAAGAGCCGGCCGCGCGCTGGGCCGCCGCGAGCGTCCGCTCCGGAAGCATTTCGCCGAACCAGACCACTGCCGGCCGCCGGGCATTGCCGCAGATTGGGCAGCGCGGCGGCTGGCCTTGGTCCGGCACGGCTTTATTGCAGCAGCTTCGCGCTGGATCGAGCCACCGGTCTTCCACGAGGTTGCCGTGCAGCGCGAGGGCGCCGGCGCTGCCGGCGCGCTGGTGCAGGCCGTCGACGTTCTGCGTGATCAGCGTGAGGCGCCCCGGATAGCGCGCCTCGAATGCGGCGAGCGCGAGGTGCGCCGCGTTCGGCTCGGCGTCGCGCGTGAGCTGACGCCGGAACGCATACCAGCCCCAGACCCGTTCCGGGTCGCCGCGAAAGGCTTCCTCGGTCGCAAGCTCGGCCGGATCGAACTGCGCCCACCAGCCCGATTGCGCGTCGCGAAACGTTGGCACGCCCGATTCGGCGCTGACGCCGGCGCCGGTGAGCACCGCGATCCGGCTGGCTTGCATCAGCCAAACGCGAGCCGACGCGATTGCGTCCCGTGCGGCGGCGGATTCCGGCGCGGCGGCGGCCGGGGCTTTGGGTCTTCGGCGGTCGGACCAGATCGTATTCATCATGGCTTGCAACAATAGGCGCCGTTGCGACGAAACGTGACGGGTGCGGGCGCCCCTCGATTTTGAACACGCGGCCGCCGCGGAGCGCGTGACGGATTCGGCACCCATGCCTTCGCGGCACTGGCGCCGATGCAGCGGGCGTGAAAAAGCTGGCGTCCGCCCCGTCGACTGCGATGCGGACAATCCCTAGCCAGAACAAGTCCGGCACACCCCTACACTGGCTGACGTCGTTTTTTCAGCAAGGAGCCCAAGACATGCGTCCGATCTTCATTCCCCTTCTCGCCGCCACGGCCGCCCTGCTGGCCGCTTGCGCGCCGATGACGCCACAAAGTGCGGTGACGCCCAAATCGTCCGTCGGCGAGCGCCAGTTGATGCTGGTGGCCAACGACGAAAAAATCATTTGGGACGACGCCGGCAAGGCGGCGCTGAGCCCGGCCGGCCGCGACACGCTTTCAGTCGTCGACATCGGCGGCGATCCACTCGCGCCGAGAATCGTTGCCAATATCGCGCTGCCCAATACGATCATCGGTCCTCCGACAAACCTGGCGATCACTCCCGATGGCATGCTCGCGCTGGTGGCCAACTCGATGAACACGATCACCGAGGGCGGGGCGCTCAAGAACGTGCCCGACAACCGGCTGTTCGTGATCGACCTCAGCGCCAATCCGCCGAAGATCATCGACACCGTCACCGTGGGCAAACAGCCCTCGGGCCTGTCGATCAACAAGGCTGGCACCTTGGCGCTGGTCGCGAATCGGGCCGATGGCACGGTTTCCGTCCTGCGCATTCTCGGCAAGCGGGTCGAGGTGATCGACACGGTCAGCGTCGGCACGCCGGCCGACCACCTGGCGCACGTCCGGTTCACGCCAGACGGCAAGCGCGCGCTGGCGGCCAAGTTCGGCTCGCACAAACTCGCGCTGCTCGACGTCGAGCGCGAGAAGGTGACGTACAACAAGGTCGACCTGCCGACTGGCCTGTGGCCCTACAACTTCGACGTGACCCCTGATGGGCGCCTGGCTCTCACCGCCGACAACGGCAATTCTGGCGCGGCCGACGGGCATGTCGATACCGTGAGCGTGATCGACCTCATGGCCAATCCGCCGCGAGTGATCGACAAGGTGGTGGTCGGCGACGCGCCCGAAGGCTTCGTCGTCAGCCCTACCGGCAAGATGGCGGTGGCGGTGCTGCTGCGCGGCAGTAATGCGGCGAAGACCGCCTCGTTCTATCACCGCAACGGCAGCGTGGTGGCGCTGAAGATCGATGGTGACAAGGTCACGAAGATGAACGAGGTCGAAGTGCGCGGTCTGCCCGAAGGCGCTGTGTTCAGCGAAGACGGAAAGTATCTCTACGTGGGCAACTTCGTCGATCAGGACGTGTCGATCCTGAAGGTCGAGGCAGGCCGGCTGGTCGATACCGGCAAGACCCTGAAGCTGCCCGGACACCCTGCGGCGATGCGCGGGCGCACGCTGCACTGAGCGATTCAGGTAGAGGATCTGCGTTTGCGACAATCGAGGCGATGAGCGCAACCCCTTTCGCTACTCTCGCGGCACCCATCTCAGAAGGTGGCGCGGGTCCTCCCGTGCGCAGCCAGTACGAGGATTTCATGCGCCATGTCGCCGAGCATGGCGCGCCCAAATCGGACCGCACCGGCACCGGCACGAGAAGCGTTTTCGGCTATCAGATGCGGTTCGACCTGAATGAGGGCTTTCCGCTGGTCACGACCAAGAAGGTGCACCTGAAGTCGATCGTCCACGAGCTGCTCTGGTTTCTTAAAGGTTCGTCCGACAACAACTGGCTGAAACAGCGCGGGGTTTCGATCTGGAACGAATGGGCCGGGCCGGATGGCGATTTGGGGCCGGTCTACGGCGTGCAGTGGCGCAGTTGGCCGGCGCCCACGCCGGAAAATCCACGCGGGCACATCGACCAGATCGCGCAGCTGATCGAGACCTTGCGCACGAATCCCGATTCGCGCCGCATGGTGGTTTCCGCCTGGAACGTGGCCGATCTGGACAAGATGGCGCTGATGCCCTGCCATGCGCTGTTCCAGTTCTACGTGGCGGGCGGCAAGCTCAGTTGCCAGCTTTATCAGCGCAGCGCCGACATCTTTCTGGGCGTGCCGTTCAACATCGCAAGCTATGCGCTGCTCACGCAGATGGTCGCGCAGCAGTGCGATCTTGAGGTCGGCGACTTCATCTGGACCGGCGGCGACTGCCACATTTACAGCAACCATGCCGAGCAGGTCGCGCTGCAATTGAGCCGCGCGCCCTACCCCTACCCGACCCTTGCCATCAAGCGCCGGCCGCCGTCGATCTTCGACTATGAATTCGAGGACTTCGAGTTGCAGGGCTACCAGTGCCATGGCGCGATTTCCGCGCCGGTCGCGGTCTGATGACGCGGCTTGGCCTGATCTTCGCCCGGGCACGCAACGGCGTGATCGGCCAGCGCGGCGCGATGCCCTGGCATCTGCCCGAGGATCTCGCGCACTTCAAAAAAACGACGATGGGCACGCCGGTGATCATGGGTCGCAAAACCTGGGACTCGCTGCCCCAGCCGTTCAGGCCGCTGCCGGGGCGACGCAACATCGTGGTCACGCGCGATCCCGATTGGCGGCCGAGAATCGACGCGGCCGATGTGCTGCGGGCCGCTTCGATCGAACAGGCGGTTCAATGCTGCGGAGACACGAGCGAAGCTTGGGTCATCGGCGGCGCCGAACTGCTGCGCGCCGCGCTGCCGCTGGCCAGCCGTGCGGTGTTGACCGAGATCGACGCCGATTTCGATGGCGACACCGTTGCCCCGGAATTGGGTGCCGGCTGGACCGAAATCTCGCGCGAGCCGCATTTGAGCGAATCCGGACTGCGATTTTGCTTTGTCCACTACCTGAAATCTGAACAAGGAAACCCAGCCGATGGCGCGACGTGAACATCGAGAAAAGACCGACGCAGTGGCGGAAGAGTCATTTGGCGTGGAGTCGAATGGCCGCGGCGGCAAGCGCACGGCTGGGGGCATCGGGGGCGGCAGCTTGACCCATCAGGTCGGCTTGTTCGTCGTGATCATGGCGGTCATCGGCGCCACGTTTGCCTGGCAAGCCAACGTCGCGCAGGTCAACGTGAGCCTCTACAAGAGCGAAGCCGCGCAAAAGCGCAGCGAAGCAGCCACCCAACTGAGCGATTTTCAGGCGCGCCGCACCGATCAGGCGCTCGCCGAACTTGCGCGCGACCTCGCGCCGCAGGAACGCAAGGCGGCGCTCCAGGCGCGCGCCGACGCGTTCAAGCAGGAAAAGGCCGATCTCAAGACGCGGGCCGAAAAGCTCGAATCATCGGCCGCTGCCTGGGACAAGCAAAGCGAAGACCAGTTGCTGGTGCAGCACCGCTGGATCGAAGCCGTGATCGCCTTGCAGATCGCGATCGTGCTGGCCGCCATTGCGCTGATGACGCGCAAGCGCTGGCTCGAATACGGGATGCTGCTCATCGGCCTCGTGGGACTGTCGTTCGGCGCAGTAGCTACGCTATTTGGTTGATAGCATGAAAACGCCAACCGACAAGCGGTAGGGTCCTTTTTCGAACCAGCATGCGCCTTGCGACCTGGAACGTCAACTCGCTAGCGGTGCGCCTGCCGCAGGTGCTCGAATGGCTGCACGCCCATCCGGTGGACGTGCTGGCGCTGCAGGAGTTGAAGCTCACCGACGACAAGTTTCCGATCGATGCGGTGCGCGCCGCCGGCTATCACGCCGAATGGTTTGGCCAGCGCACCTACAACGGCGTCGCTTTGCTATCGCGCGCGCCGGCGGCGGACGTGGTGCGAAACATCGCCGGATTCGCCGACGAATCCTCGCGCGCGATCGCGGCCACCTATCCCGACCCGAGCGGCGCGCCGGGCCAGACGGTGAGAGTCATCTGCGGCTACATGCCCAACGGTCAGGCACCCGGCACCGACAAATTCGAATACAAGATGGAGTGGTTTCGCGGCTTGCGCGACTGGCTGCGCGGCGAACTTGCGGCGCATCCGAATTTGGTGCTGATGGGCGACTTCAACATCACGTTCGACGATCTCGACGTGTGGGACCCTGTTGGCCTGGCCGGCACCATTCACTGCACCGAGGAAGAGCGTTATCAGTTGCGGGCGCTGGTCGCGCTCGGCCTCACGGACTCGTTCCGCCTGTTTCCGCAGCCGCCCAAGAGTTATTCGTGGTGGGACTACCGCAACCTCGGATTCCGGCGCAACCGGGGCCTCAGGATCGACCACATCCTCATCAGCCCGCCGCTGGCGGCACGCGCGTTGTCTTGCGCCATCGACCGCGCGCCGCGCAAGAACGAGCGGCCGAGCGATCATGCGCCGGTGGTGCTGGAGCTCGGACCGTCGGCGTCGGCTTGAAGCGAGTCGGCAATCGGCGGCTTCGGAGCGGCCTGCGACTTCGCGGTATCTTTTCGGCAATGCAGACCACCCCTAGACGACCCGTGCCCTGGCTCGAACCCGGCGATCCGCTGCCGCCGATCGAGCGGACGTGGGACGAGCAAGACCCGGTACCGGGCCTGCTCGCGGCCGGCGGCAGCCTTACGGTGCCCTCGCTGCTGGCGGCGTATTCGCGGACGGTGTTTCCCTGGTTTTCACGCGGCGAGCCGATTCTGTGGTGGAGCCCCGATCCGCGCATGGTGCTGCGCCTTTCGCAGTTCAAGTTGCACCGTTCACTCAAACAATCGATCGTGCGTTTCCAGCGCCATGCCTCAGCCGAAATTCGGATCGACACGGCGTTCGAGGACGTGATCCGCGCCTGCGCCGGCAAAAGCCGCAACGGGCAATCGGGCACCTGGATCGGCCCTGAAATGATCGATGCCTATTTTTCGCTGCACCGCGCCGGCCACGCCCACAGCGTCGAAACCTGGCTTGGCGGGCGCCTCGTGGCCGGGTTGTACTGCGTGGCCATTGGTCGCGCGGTGTTCGGCGAATCGATGTTCACGACCGTGCCGGACGGCTCCAAGATCGCAC
>JBDTRV010000145.1:0-6577 GCA_039931475.1 Burkholderiales bacterium
AACATGATCGGCGCGTTCTGGCAGCCGCAACTTGTGGTCTGCGATCTTGAAACGCTCGCTACCTTGCCGCCACGCGAGCTGTCCGCGGGCCTGGCCGAAGTGATCAAGTACGGCCCGATTGCCGATATGCATTTCTTCGACTGGATCGAGGAGAACATCGCCGCCCTCGTCGCGCGTGAACCGGCCGCGCTGGCCCATGCGGTGCGGCGCTGCTGCGAAATCAAGGCGGAAGTGGTCGGCGCCGACGAGCGTGAATCCGGCCTGCGCGCGATCCTGAACTTTGGCCACACCTTCGGCCATGCGATCGAGGCGGGCCTGGGATTCGGCGAGTGGCTGCATGGCGAGGCGGTCGGCTGCGGCATGGTGATGGCGGCAACCCTGTCCGAGCGGCTCGGGCTGATCGACCAAGCTTTCACGCAGCGTCTGCGCCGGCTGGTCGACGCGGCCGGGCTGCCAGTGGTCGGCCCAAAACTGGGCGCCGATCGCTACCTCGAGCTGATGGGACACGACAAGAAAGCGGAAGGCGGCGAGATCAGGTTCGTGGTGCTGGACCGGCCCGGCAAAGCGAGCGTGCGCGGCGCGCCCGAGCCGATGGTGCGCGAGGTGATCGAGGCGTGTTGCGACTGAACAGCGGATCAGCCGGGCGGCGCATCAAGCCGTCGTTCTGTTTGCTATTAATAACATAGCTGAAAATGTCCACGGCATTAGCGGGAACGGCCTTTTTTACTCCGAAATCGACGCTTCATGCGCCCTTTGCCTGCGATGCAGCCCGCTCGCGCGGCCGGCTCCATTTCGAGTCCGAGGCACCGACCCGTACCGCGTTCCAGCGCGACCGCGACCGCATCGTTCATTCCACCGCGTTCCGCCGCCTGGTATACAAAACCCAGGTGTTCCTGAACCACGAGGGCGACCTGTTCCGCACACGCCTGACGCATTCGCTCGAAGTCGCGCAGCTCGGCCGTTCGATCGCGCGCGCTCTCGGGCTGGACGAAGATCTGGTCGAAGGCATCGCCCTGGCGCACGACCTTGGCCACACGCCCTTCGGTCATGCCGGGCAGGATGCGCTCAACACCTGCATGAAGGAGCACGGCGGCTTCGAACACAACCTGCAAAGTCTGCGAGTGGTCGATTCGCTGGAGCACCGCTATCCGTCGTTCGATGGCTTGAACCTCACCTTCGAGACGCGAGAAGGCATCATCAAGCACTGCTCGACCACCAACGCAAATCGTCTCGAAGCGGCTGAGCCCGGCGGTGTCGGCCGGCGCTTCATCGACCAGACCCAGCCCAGCCTGGAAGCCCAGCTCTGCAACCTGGCCGACGAGATCGCCTACAACGCGCACGACATCGACGACGGCGTGCGCTCCGGTTTGCTCACGCTGGCGCAACTGCATGAGGTCGATCTGTTCGACCACTTCCGCCGCGAGACGCTGGCCGATCATCCGGGGCTGGACGAGCGGCGCCAGTTGTACGAAGCGATTCGCCGGATGCTCTCGCAGCAGGTCTACGACGTGATCGACAGCACCCGCGCCGCGCTGGCCGAAGCCGATCCGCAAAGCGCCGACCAAGTGCGCCAACTGCCGCCATTGATCCGGTTCAGTCCGGCGATGGCCGGCAAGTCAACCGAACTTAAACGCTTTTTGCACCGGAATCTGTATCGGCATCCCCAGGTGCAACACAACACCGAGCAGGCGCAACAGGTGGTGCGCGAGCTGTTCGATCTCTACCGGGCCGACCCGGCGCTGATGAAGCCCGGCTTTGCGAGCCGACCCGATCGCGAGCGCGCCGTGGCCGACTACATCGCGGGCATGACCGATCGCTTCGCAGCGCGCGAGCACGAGCGTCTGAGCGGGCAAAAGGTGCTGGGATGAAGCTCGCCGGGAGACTTCATCGACCTCGAACGATGCGCAGCGCCTTGGACCGCTGAGATGACAGAACGGCGCGGCATCGATCCGGCGTTCGTCGTCGTGGCCGCCGGCGTCAGCGCCGCGCTGCACGTCGGCAAGCTGCCGCCCGCCATTCCAGTGCTGCAGGAAGCGCTTGGCGTCACCCTGGTCGAAGCCGGATTTTTGCTGTCGCTGGTGCAGGTGGCCGGCATGGCGTTCGGCATTTTCGCGGGGCTCGCGGCCGACAGCGTGGGACTCAAACGCTGCATGCTCGCGGGGCTGGTCACGCTGTCGGTTGCCGGCATGGCGGGCGGTTTCGCGACCGCGGCGTTGCCGCTGCTCGTGCTGCGCGCGGTGGAAGGCTTCGGTTTTTTGCTCGCGGTGATGCCGGCGCCGGGGCTGATCCGGCGGCTGGTCGCACGCGAGCGTTTGAACACGATGCTCGGGCTTTGGAGCTGCTACATGCCACTGGGCACGGCGCTTGCGCTGCTCGCCGGCCCGCTCGTGATGCAGCGCACCGGATGGCCGCCCTGGTGGTGGGCGATCGCGGTGATTTCGTTTGGCATGGCGCTGTGGGTCTGGCGCGCGGTGCCCGCCGATGCGCGCGCGGCGAAGGCGTCGGCGGCGTTGGCGCCCCTGACTGGATCAGCCGGATCAGCCGGATCGGCCGCATCTCGCGGAACGAGCGGGACGACCGAACAATCGCCCGGCCACTGGCACGCGCGGCTGGCGCGGACGCTTGCCGCGCGCGGTCCGTGGCTGGTCGCGCTGTGCTTCGCGGTGTATTCGGCGCAATGGTTGTCGCTGATCGGCTTTCTGCCGTCGATCTACGCCCAAGCCGGGGTCGCGCCTGCGTCAATGGGTGTTCTCACCGCGCTCGCGGCCGCCGTCAACATGATCGGCAACATCGCCGCCGGCCGGCTGCTACAGCGCGGTGTGCGGCCGCAGTGGCTGTTGTGGGCCGGCTTCGTCGCGATGGCGGCGGGCGCGCTCGCCGCGATCGGCGAGGTCGGCGGCATCGGGCTTTCACCGGCCCTGCGCTATGCGGGTGTGCTGCTGTTCTCAACCTTGGGCGGCATGATTCCAGCGACGCTGTTCACGCTCGCGGTCAGGCTCGCGCCGGGCGACGATACGGTCTCGACCACTGTCGGCTGGGTGCAGCAGTGGTCGGCCATCGGCCAGTTCGTCGGCCCGCCGCTGGTCGGCTGGCTCGCGGCGCGGGTCGGCGGCTGGCAATGGACCTGGGTTGCCACCGGCGGCTGCGCATTGGTCGGCATGCTGATAGCGGCGCTGTTGGCCGAGCGCAAGCCGGCCGGGCCTGGGCGAAGATGGGGCTGACCTGTTTGACCAGCTCGATGAAACCGTTGAAACCGAATGGGCTGAAGGAGCCAATGAATCCGATGAATCCGAAGGAGCCAACGAATCCGAACCATCCGCTGGTCCGTGCCGATACGACTGCGCCCGCCGAAGTCGCCATCGCCGACACCGAGCGCTGGCTCGAACGCGCGGTGATCGGGCTGAACCTGTGCCCGTTCGCCAAGGCGGTTCACGCCAAGCGGCAAATCCACTACGCGGTCAGCCGCGCAACGCAGCCTACGGACTTGCTCGAAGACCTCATTTTCGAGCTAAAAGAGCTGTCAGCGCTCACCAGTATTGATCGAGATACTACGCTTTTGATAGCACCGCACTTTCTGAACGATTTTCTCGACTTCAACGACTTCCTGGCCCAGGCCGACGATGCGCTGGCCGAGCTAAGGCTCGAAGGCACGATCCAGATCGCAAGCTTTCACCCTGACTATCAATTCGCGGGAACGCCTGCCGATGACATCACCAACGCGACCAACCGCTCGCCGTATCCCACGCTGCATCTGTTGCGCGAAGCGAGCATCGAACGCGCGGTCGAATCGTTTCCGAACCCCGAGGCGATCTACGGAGCCAACATCGAAACGCTGCAGCGGCTCGGCGCGGACGGCTGGGCAGCCCTCGGCGTTGGACCGAGCGGGCGCAAACGATGAAAAACAGTCGTGGCAAGGCGGACGCGGCAGCCGACGCGGTGGCCGCGGAAATCCGCGCGGGCCAGTCGATCGAGCTGCTCAAGGAACTGCACATCCTGACCGAGGGCGGCCGGCTCAATCAGGACTCGCGGCGCAAGCTCAAGCAGGTCTATCACCTGTACCAGTTCATCGAGAAGCTGCTGCTGGAGTTGCCGCAAACGTCCGGGCAACTGCCTGACGGCCGCTCCGAAAATCATTGCTCGCCCCCGGAGGATGTGGGCTCCGGGGTTGGCGAGCGCGGGCCGGCACTTGAAGGCATCACCCTTGCGGACCACGGCGCGGGCAAGTCGTACCTCGGCTTCATCCTGTACGACCTGTTTTTTAAGCAGCGCGGGAGCGGTACGATTTTTGGCATCGAAACCCGCGCCGAACTGGTCGAGAAATCACGTGAGCTCGCAGCGCGGCTCGGCTTCGACCGGATGTGCTTCGTGAATCTGAGCGTGGCCGAATCGGCGCAATCGGCTGAGTTGCCGGATCGAATCGACATCGTGACCGCGCTGCATGCCTGCGACACCGCCACCGACGACGCGATTGAATTCGGCCTGCGAAAAAAAGCGAAATTCATGGTGCTGGTGCCATGCTGCCAAGCCGAAATCGCACGAGCGCTTTCGAGCACCAAGGCGCTGTCGCTCGCGCGCACGCCGCTGGCCGAACTTTGGCGCCATCCGCTGCACACGCGCGAGATGGGGAGCCAGATCACCAACGTGCTGCGCTGCCTGTACCTCGAAGCGTGCGGTTATCAGGTCAGCGTGACCGAGCTGGTCGGCTGGGAGCACAGCCTGAAGAACGAGCTGATCATCGCGCGCTTCACGGGACATAAAAAGCGCAGCGCGTCGGAGCGGCTGCGCTCGATCCTGAACGAGTTCGGCCTCGGCGAACTGCTGCAGGCGCGCTTTTCCGCGCTGGATCAGCCGCAGCCGCGCGAGCTACCATCCGCGCAATGAACCAGCAGGATCACGATCGTCGCTCCCTTGCGCTACACCAGCGGGTTTGCAAGCGCCTGCGCGTCGACTCTTCTCTGCCGGATCAGGCGCGGCGGATCATGCGTCGCTGGACCGCGCTGGGCGACCAGCGTGCCGCCAGTGCGGCGGCCCACTGGCGTGCATTGCTCGAAGCCGGCGACGTCGACGCATTGATCACCGCCGCTTGCGCGCCCGGCGAACGCGGCGATCAACTGCGCCAGGCGTCACCGCATTCCTGCCGGCTCGCGCCGCGCGAGCAGTGGGAGTTTCTGAGCGAGTGGAAGGCGGTGGATGAGCGTGGTCGATTGGGGCTGGTTGGCGAGACGTACGCCCGAAGCACATGCGCCTTCGCCGACTGATTGCGATCCTGCTCGGGTTGACCAGCGTCGTCGCGGCCGGTTTCGCATTGGCGTTTCCGCTGCCGGCGGCCTGCGTTTTGGTCGGCGTGGCGAACCTACAGGTCGCAAGCGATGGATCGACAGATTTCGGCGGTGCGAAGCACGATGACGTTGCGTTGAAACGATTGACTCAGGCCGCGCGCAGCCGGATCGGCGCAGTCTTTGGCGATCCCAAGGCAACGCCGATCCTGATTTATGCCGATGACGACAGCCGCTTCGGCTGGTCGCGCGCGAACCGCGTTGGCAGCACGCAGTTCGTCGGCAGCCGGGCTTGCGTGGTCATCGGCCCGGAGGGTCGCAGCGTCGATGTCGTGGCTCACGAGTTGATGCATGCGGAACTACACCACCGCGTCGGCTGGAGGCGCCGATTGACGCAGATCCCGACCTGGTTCGATGAAGGAATTGCGATGCAGGTGGACTGGCGGCGTCGTTACCTGCTGCCCAGGGAAGACCTGCCGCGATCGCGCGACGTGATGGATCGCAAAACGGCACGCGCCTTTTTCGTGGCCGACGATCAGGCGCTGACACGCAACTATGCCGAGGCCAGGCAGGTCGTCACTGACTGGTTGAACAACGCCGGAGCCGAAACGCTTTATTCGCGACTGGAACAGGTGCGAGAAGGGCGCTCGTTCGACGAGATGTTGAGCCGATGACGGATGGCCCAACCAGTAGCTCGCGGTTGGCGACGTCGCGACAACGGGTCTGCCGCAGGGTTGCGACGCCTGCGGATTCAACGGCTACTTTTTCTGTTCCTTCAAGGCGCTTCCCCGCGTGTTGAACGCCCTCTGGCTCGGCTTCTTCCTGGTGGCGGCCGCGAGCGCACTCGGCCGCTGGCTGATCGGCGGCGATTCCGCGGTGTTCGCGGCGATGGTCGAGAGCCTGTTCGCGATGGCGAAGCTCTCGGTCGAAGTGATGCTGCTTTTGTTCGGCACGCTCACGCTCTGGCTCGGCTTCTTGCGCATCGCTGAGCGGAGCGGACTGGTGGATTGGCTCGCGCGCGCGCTCGGGCCGCTGTTCGCGCGGTTGCTGCCGGGCGTGCCGCGCGGCCATCCGTCGCTCGGCCTCATCACGCTGAGCTTCGCGGCCAACACCCTGGGCCTCGACAACGCGGCGACGCCGATCGGCCTCAAGGCGATGCGCTCGCTGCAGGAGCTGAACCCGAGCATTGATACCGCGAGCAACGCGCAAATCCTGTTCATGGTGCTCAACGCCTCGGCGCCGACCCTGCTGCCGGTCACGATCTTCATGTACCGCGCGCAGCAGGGCGCGGCCGATCCGGC
>JBDTRV010000146.1:0-6576 GCA_039931475.1 Burkholderiales bacterium
TTGCGGCCGCCACGGCTGTATTCGGCCTTCAGGACGACCATCGGGTCCTTGCCGTTCATGATGACGTTGCCGGCGCGGATTTCCTGAGCGATTTTCATGGGACGTATGCGGTTGGGGTTGGGGCGGCGAAGCGGTGGGCCCGGTGCAAGCTCGCTGCGGCCGCTGCCGGCCCGAAAAATAGCAGCGGGGCCGAAATTTGTGAAGCCTTCGATTTTAACGTTTTTCAGCGACAAACCGCAAAAGCGTTGTCGTCAGGTCGTCCTGGGCGAGTAGCCGGTCGCGCCCGTTTCGCGCGGCCTGGCGCCAGGCGGCCAGTTCGAGGGAGGGCAGCGGCGCGTCGGACAGGCCGCACCAGCTCCGGTGGAACTGCCGCAACGTTGGCGGTGCGTCGAGCCAGTCGAGCAGCGCGTCGAGCTTGGCCTCATGCGCGCCATCGTGCTGCGGGTAGATCTGCCACACGAATGGCCGGCCGGCCCACAGCGCGCGCGCCAGTGAGTCTTCACCGCGTACGAAATTGCAGTCGCAGGCCCACAGCAGATGGTCGAAGTCATGCTGGGACAGGCGCGGCAGGTAGTCGATGGCAAGCGACTCCTGCGCGCGGGCGCCCGCCGTCAACGCTTGAACCGCGGCGGCGGCGCGACCAGCGGTCACGAGCAGTCGAGTCGGCATCGGGCTCGCGGCGAGTTGGTCGAGCAACGAACCGAGCACCGCCGGTTCGTAGCAGAACAGCGAGATCAGGCGCTCACCCCGAAAGGCAATGCGCTGGCTGGCCAACCAGACGTCGCGGTCGAACCGCGCTTGCCGTGCGAGCAGGTCGCTCTCGCGGATCAGACCGCCGGTGCGCGCTGTGAAGCCCGGATAGAAAAAGCGTTTGACGAGGCCACGGCCAGCTCCCACAGTAACCGGCGACGGCAAACCGTGGGCGCGCTCGGCAAAACCCTCGGCAGTCAGGTATTCGAGGTTGATCCATGAGCAAAATGTGCCTTCATCGCCCGTCATATAGTGATTGTTTGCTTCACTAAAAATAGCAACTACTTCATCGGGAGGTGTGCAGCCGAACGCTTCAAGCAGCACGCCCGCGCCTTCGACCCCGCGCAGATCGGGTGGCTCCGTCCAGGCGCGCACTTCGACGTTGGCGCAGCCGCCGTGGGCCATCCAGGCGAGCGCCGAGGTGTCGTCCGCCCACAGCCGCACCGTTTGTCCGCGCGATGCGAGATCGCAGGCCAGGCGCCAGCAAACGCCGATGTCCCCGTGGTTGTCGATCACGCGGCAGAAGATGTTCCAGGTTTGCACGGATGGGCGGTTTTATGGCGCGGGCGGCGCCGGCGGGCGGGTACGGCTTGCGCCGATTCTCGCGCGACCCGATCCGGAGCCCGGACCTTTGTCGAACACGGCCTTTGCTGCTGCCCGAAAATGTCGCCAATGCCAGACCCCACCGCCCCGCACACCGAATCGCTGCTCGCTGAGGTCGCGGCTTTGCCGGCGCTGCCCGGGGTTTACCGCTATTTCGATGCCCAGGGCGCGGTGCTCTACGTTGGCAAGGCGCGCAACCTTAAGAAGCGGGTGGCGAGCTACTTCCAGAAGAACCACGGCGGCACGCGTATCGGTCACATGATCGGGCGCATCGCGCGGGTGGAGACCACGGTGGTGCGGAGCGATGCCGAGGCGTTGCTGCTCGAAAACAACCTGATCAAAGCGCTGGCGCCCAAATACAACATCGTTTTTCGGGACGACAAAAGCTACCCCTACCTCAAAATCGCGTCCCACACCTTTCCGCGCATGGCGTATTACCGCGGCGCGGTCGAGAAGAAACACCGCTACTTCGGCCCGTATCCAAATGCCTGGGCGGTGAAGGAGACGATTCAGTTGCTGCAAAAGGTGTTTCGGTTGCGCACCTGCGAGGACACGGTGTTCGCGAATCGCACGCGGCCGTGTCTGCTGTACCAGATCAAGCGCTGCACCGGGCCCTGCGTCGGGCTGATCGGGCCGGCGGACTACGCGCAGGACGTGGCCAATGCCGAAAAACTCCTCTGCGGCGAAACGCAGGAGTTGATGCGCGCGCTCGAGGAGCGCATGACCGAGCACGCCGAGAAGCTCGAGTTCGAGCAGGCCGGCGTGTTGCGCGATCAGCTCGGTTCGCTTTCGCGCGTGCTGCATCAGCAGACGATCGAGATCGCGTCGGACAAGGACGTGGACATCCTGGCCGCGCGCGTGCAGGGCGGCCGTGCCTGCGTGAATTTGGCGATGGTGCGCGGCGGCCGGCACCTGGGCGACCGCGCCTATTTTCCGGCCCACGTCGAGGATGCGGCTGCCGTCGAAGTACTGGAGGCCTTCATCGGCCAGCACTACATCGAGGTGCCGGTACCGGGTGCGCTGATCACGAGCGAGCCGGTGGACCCGGAATTGATCGAGGCGCTGTCGCAGCAACGTGGCATCAGGATCAGCGCCGTGCACAACCCGCGCGAGCAGCGGCGTAGTTGGCTCGAGATGGCGCAGAAGAATGCGGACATCCAATTGGCTCGGTTGCTGGCCGAGGAAGGTTCGCAGCAGGCGCGCACGCGGGCGTTGGTCGACGCTCTCGGGATGAGCGCGCAGGAGCTTCAGGATTTCCAGATCGAGTGCTTCGACGTTTCGCATACCTCCGGCGAAGCCACGCAAGCCAGTTGCGTCGTGTTTCGCGAACATCGGATGCAGCCGGCCGAATACCGGCGCTACAACATCGAGGGCGTGACCGGCGGCGACGACTACGCTGCCATGCGGCAGGTGCTGCAACGGCGTTATTCCAAGCTGGTGGAGGCGGTTCAGGCGCGAAGCTTGATGCCGGAACCAGAGCCGGTGTTGGCCGTCAGTGGCGAGCAAGGTGTTGCCGAGCCAGGCACAGGCGACCCAGCCGCTGCCGTGCCGGAGAGCGCTGCCTCGACGCGGCGTTCAAGGCGCCACGCCGCGCGCCTGCCGGACTTGGTGCTGATCGACGGTGGCAAGGGTCAAGTATCAGTCGCGCGCGAGGTGTTCGCGGAACTGGGCCTGGACCTGTCGCTGATTGCCGGGGTCGAAAAAGGCGAGGGTCGCAAGGTCGGCCTCGAGGAACTGGTGTTCGCCGACGGGCGTGAAAAAGTGTGGCTGGGCAAGGACTCGGCCGCGCTGATGCTGGTCGCGCAGATTCGGGACGAAGCGCACCGCTTCGCCATCACCGGCATGCGCGCGCGCCGCGCCAAGGTGCGCACGGGCGGCGGCAAGCTCGAAGAGATTCCAGGTATCGGCCCCAAGCGCCGTGCGCGCCTGTTGCAGCGCTTCGGCGGCGTGCGGGGCGTGGCGGCCGCGAGTGTGGACGATCTGGCCACCGTCGACGGCGTGTCGCACGAGCTGGCCGAACAGATTTACCGGGCGTTGCGCTGAACCGGACCAACGCGCGCCTTGGCCGCCCGCGTGACACAATGCCGCGATGTTCCTGACGATCCCGACGATCCTGACCTGGACCCGCATCGTCGCGATTCCGTTGATCGTAGGAGTGTTCTATCTGCCGCTCGACGAAACTGCGCGGAACCTGATCGCCACCGTGATGTTCGTGGTGTTCGCCGCGACTGACTGGCTCGACGGTTATCTCGCGCGCAAACTGAACCAGACGTCCGCCTTCGGCGCTTTCCTCGACCCGGTCGCGGACAAGATTCTGGTCTGCGCGTCGCTTCTGGTGCTGGTGCACCTGAACCGCTGCGATGTGTTCGTGGCGCTCATCATCATTGGGCGCGAGATCGCGATTTCTGCTTTGCGCGAGTGGATGGCGCAAATTGGCGCGAGCAAGAGCGTGGCGGTGCACATGATCGGCAAGCTCAAGACGGTGGCGCAGATGGTGGCGATTCCGTTCCTGCTGTTCAACGGCGTGCTGTTCGGGCTGATCGACACTGCGCAGTGGGGCCGCTGGCTGATCTGGGCCTCGGCCGTGCTCACGGTCTGGTCGATGGTGTATTACTTGCAAAAGGCGCTGCCGGAGATTCGGGCCAAGGCAGGCTGATGAAGACGGTGGTCGCATCGCCCACCTCGGGCTGGCTGCGCGCGATGCCGTGGCTGTTCGTGCTGATCTGGAGCACCGGTTTCATCGTGGCGCGCTATGGCATGCCGTATGCGCCGCCGTTGAAATTCCTGTCCGTCCGTTATCTGCTGACCATCGCTTGCTTTGCCGCGTGGGTGATCGCGGCGGGCGTCGCCTGGCCCAAGAGTCGGGCGCAGTGGGGCCATTTGATGGTGACGGGCGTGCTGATGCAGGCTGGCTACCTCGGCGGTGTCTGGTCGGCGGTGCATGCCGGCATGGGGGCGGCGCTGGTCTCGTTGCTGGTGGGGGTGCAGCCGGTGCTGACCGCCATCTGGCTGGCGTCGCGCGGCGGTGCGGTGTCGCGCCGGCAATGGCTCGGCTTGCTGCTGGGTTTTGCGGGGTTGGTGCTCGTGGTGTGGCGCAAGCTGGAGCTGAGCGGGGAAGTCAACAGCACGACCATGAGTTTTGCCATTGCCGCGCTGCTGTCGATCACGGCCGGCACGCTCTATCAAAAGCGCTTCGTGGCCCCGTGCGACGTGCGCACCGCCAATCTGCTTCAACAGGTGGCGGCGCTCCTGGTGACGTTGCCGTTCGCGCTGCTCGAAACCGCCGTCATCGACTGGAATCCGACATCGGCCGCGGCGATGGCGTGGGCGGTGCTCGCACTATCTCTTGGCGGCAGTTCGCTGCTTTACATGCTGATCCAGCACGGCACCGCGACGACGGTGTCGAGCCTGCTGTATCTGGTGCCGCCGTGCACCGCCGTCATGGCCTGGGTTTTGTTTCGGGAGCCGATTGGCGCACTGACCATTGCCGGAATCGGTTTGACCGCGGTCGGTGTCATGCTGGTGGTGCGGGAGCCCCGCCCGGCGGCGATCAGGGTCTGAGTGTTTTTGAACGGCACAATGGCTGCATTCTCGAGACGGCGTGGCGCAGCGCGCGGCGCCGACTTTGTTCATCATCAATAGCGGAGTGTCCATGGCCAGGAGCAAGCATCGGATCGCAGTGATCGCCGGGGACGGCATCGGCAAGGAAACGGTGCCAGAGGGCATTCGAGCGCTTGATGCGGCGGCGCGCAAATTCGGCATCGACCTGCAGTTCGACCACTTCGACTTTTCGAGCTGGGATTACTACGAAAAGCACGGTCAAATGTTGCCCCATGATTGGAAGGACCGGATCGGCGGGCATGACGCAATCTATTTTGGCGCGGTCGGCTGGCCCGAGAAAATCGCCGATCACGTGTCGCTGTGGGGTTCGCTCATCCTGTTCCGGCGCGACTTCGACCAGTACATCAACTTGCGGCCAGCGCGACTGATGCCGGGGATCACCGCGCCGGTGGTGCGGCGCGACGGCTCGGCGCGCGAACCCGGCGAGATCGACATGTACATCGTGCGCGAAAACACCGAGGGCGAATACTCGAGCATCGGCGGGCGCATGTTCGAGAACACGCCGCGCGAGATCGTGATGCAGGAGACCGTGATGTCGCGGTTTGGCGTCGATCGCGTGCTCAAGTTCGCGTTCGAGCTGGCGCAATCGCGCCCGAAAAAGCATTTGACGGCGGCAACCAAATCCAACGGCATCGCTATCACGATGCCCTACTGGGACGAGCGTGTGGCCGCAATGGCAAAGAACTATCCCGGCGTCAGGCTCGACAAGTTCCATATCGACATCCTCACTGCGCACTTCGTGCAGCGGCCCGACTTCTTCGACGTGGTGATGGCGACCAATTTGTTTGGCGACATCCTGTCCGACCTCGGCCCGGCGTGCACCGGCACCATCGGCATTGCGCCCAGTGCGAACCTCAACCCGGAGCGCACCATGCCGTCGTTGTTCGAGCCGGTGCATGGCTCGGCGCCCGACATCGCGGGCAAGGGCATTGCCAATCCGATCGGCCAGATCTGGTCCGGCGCGATGATGTTGGAGTTTCTCGGCCACAAGGACGCGCATGACGCCTTGCTGGCCGCGATCGAGAGGGTGCTTGACAAGCAGAGCGGCGCGCCGCGCACACCAGACATCGGCGGCACGGGCTCAACCTCCGATCTCGGCCGCGCGGTGGCCGAGGCGCTTTGAATATCAGGATTGCGGGTAGGGGAAATCCCGTTTCGCGTGCAGCTTTCAGCGGGTTAAATCGATCTAAAATCCCGAGCCACGCCTTTTTGAACAAGAGTCGGTGCGGGTCGCGTGCCAGACATCCATAAAACGAGGAATCGCCAGTGAATAAAACCGAACTCATCGAGCACATCGCCAAGAATGCCGATATTTCCAAGGCCGCAGCGACGAGGGCGCTGGAGTCGACGATTAGTGCGGTGAAGACCACCCTCAAGAAGGGCAACAGCGTCACCATCACCGGGTTCGGCACGTTCACCGCCCCGAAGCGCGCCGCACGGGTCGGGCGCAATCCGCGCACCGGCGCGCCGATCAAGATCAAGGCCGCCAAGGTTCCCAAGTTCCGCCCTGGCAAGGGTTTGCGCGACGCGCTCTGATTCCGTTGCACCCGGGTGCTTAGCTCAGCCGGTAGAGCGGCGCCCTTACAAGGCGTAGGTCGGCGG
>JBDTRV010000147.1:0-6570 GCA_039931475.1 Burkholderiales bacterium
GTCTCGCCGATCTGCCTCGGCGGCAACGTCTTCGGCTGGACCGTCGACGAGGCGACGTCGTTTCGCCTGCTCGATGCCTGGGTCGACGCCGGCATGAACTTCGTCGACACCGCCGACATGTATTCGCGCTGGGTGCCGGGGCACGTGGGCGGCGAATCGGAAACGGTGATCGGCAAATGGCTGAAGAAAAGCGGCAAGCGCGAGAAGATCGTGCTCGCGACCAAGGTCGGCAAGGACATGGGGGATGACCGTGTGGGCTTGAAGCCCGCCTACATCCGGCAGGCGGTGGAAGATTCGCTGACGCGGTTGCAGACCGACCACATCGACCTGTACCAGTCGCATGACGACGACCCGAACACGCCGATCGAGGAAACGCTGGCGGCTTATGCCGACCTGATCGACGCCGGCAAGGTGCGCGCGATCGGCGCATCGAACTTCACGGCCGCGCGGCTGCGCGCGGCGTTGGATACCGCCGAGCGCTTTAAGCTGCCGCGCTACGAGTCGCTGCAGCCGCTGTACAACTTGTACGACCGCGCGCCGTTCGAAGCCGAGCTGGAGCCGTTGTGCCTCGAACGCGGCATCGGCGTGCTCAACTTCTACGGCCTTGCGTCCGGGTTTCTAACCGGCAAGTATCGAAGCCCTGCCGACGCCGACAAGAGCGCGCGCGGCGCTGGCGTGGTCGGCAAATATCTGAACGAGCGCGGCAAGCGCATCCTCGTGGCGCTGGACGAAGTCTCCAGCCAACTCGGCGCCACGCCGGCCCAGGTCGCGCTGGCCTGGCAGATGGCGCGGCCCGGCATCACCGCGCCGATCGCGAGCGCCACCTCGCCGGCGCAACTGCAGGAGCTGATCGGGGCGACGCACCTTGAGCTCGACCCGGCAGCGACGCAGCGGCTCGATGAGGCGAGCGCTTGAGCGGCTTTCGCCTCAACAGCGGCGCCGCGTCGCCCTCTACTGAAGCCCGCTGATGCTGATCGATTCGCCGACAACCTTGCCCCCGTTGCCGCTTGCGCAAGGCATCCGCAGTCGCCTCGTTCCGGGAGTCAACGGCCTCACGATGCATCTGCTCGAAGCCGGCTTCGAGGTGCCCGGCCGGCCTTGCGTGCTGCTGTTGCACGGCTTTCCCGAACTGGCCTATAGCTGGCGCAAGGTGATGCCACAGCTCGCCGCGGGCGGCTATCACGTGGTGGCGCCGGATCAGCGCGGGTACGGTCGAACCACCGGCTGGGATGGCGACTACGACGGCGATCTGGCGTCATTCGGGATGCTCAATCTGGTGCGCGATGCGCTCGGCCTGGTGGCGGCGCTGGGCTTGCGTTCGGTGCGCGCGGTGGTCGGCCATGATTTCGGCTCTCGCGTCGCGGCCTGGTGCGCGTTGGTGCGGCCGGACGTTTTTCGCTCGGTGGTTTTGATGAGCGCGCCGTTCGCCGGGCCACCCGCGCTGCCGTTCGGCACCAGCGAGAAAGCTGCAATCGCGCGCCCTGGAACCGACGAACCGGCGACGAGCATCCATGACGACCTCGCCGCATTGGCCAGGCCGCGTAAACACTACCACTGGTATTACTCGACCCGCGAGGCCAACGCCGACATGTGCGATCCACCGCAGGGTCTGCACGATTTCCTGCGTGCCTACTACCATCACAAAAGCGCCGACTGGCCGGGCAACCGGCCGGCTCCGCTGCACTCCTGGTCCGCTGCCGAACTGGCCCGGCTGCCGACCTACTACGTGATGGACTTTGACCAGACCATGCCGCGGACCGTAGCGCAAGAGATGCCTTCGGCCCAGCAGATCGACGCCTGCCAGTGGTTGCCGGAGCCGGAACTGCGTATCTACAGTGAAGAGTACCGGCGCACCGGCTTTCAGGGCGGTCTTCAGTGGTATCGCTGCGCCGCCGACGAGAAAGCCAACGTTTTGCTGCAACTGTTCGCCGGCCGCACCATCGACGTGCCTTCGATGTTCATCGCCGGCCAAAGCGATTGGGGCATCCACCAGAAACCGGGCGACTTCGAGGCGATGCAGCAAGCCGCATGCACCGACATGCGCGGCTGTCATCTGCTTGCTGGCGCCGGCCACTGGGTGCAGCAGGAGCAGCCAGACGCGGTGAGCCAGCACTTGGTCGGGTTCTTGCGGGCGGTCTCATTGGAGCCATGAAGGCCCGCCGCGGCGGTGGGTCTATGCCGCGCACAAAAGATTGCCGACCTATGACGCACGATCATTCGGCACACGATCATTCGCCGGCCGCGACGCACGCGCACGGCCATTCGCGCAGTCACTCGCACGACCAGTCGCACGGCCACCCGCATGCCCACGAACACCAGGATCACGCGGGGCACGGCTCGCATGCCGGCCACAGCCACGCGCCCGCCAGCTTCGGCCGCGCCTTCGCCATCGGCATTGGCCTGAACACCGCCTTCGTGCTGGTCGAGGCCGGCTACGGGCTGGCGGCCAATTCGCTCGCGCTGCTGGCCGATGCCGGCCACAACCTGAGCGACGTTCTCGGCCTTGCCGTTGCCTGGGGCGCGGCCGCGCTGGCCAAGCGCCAGCCGAGCCAGCAGTTCAGCTACGGCCTTCGCCGCTCGACGATTCTGGCGGCGCTGATCAACGCGGTCCTGCTTTTGATCGCGGTCGGCGTGATCGCGCTGGAGGCGGTGCAGCGCTTCACCCATCCACAACCAGTCGCAAGCGTCACCGTGATGGTGGTCGCGGGCATCGGCATCGTGATCAACACCGCGACCGCGCTGTTGTTCGCATCCGGTCGCAAGGGCGATCTGAACATTCGTGGGGCGTATCTGCACATGGCGGCCGACGCCGCGGTGTCGGCGGGCGTCGTCGTGGCCGGCCTCGTGATCCTGCAAACCGGCTGGCTCTGGCTAGACCCCATCACCAGCCTTCTGATCGCCGCGGTCATCCTGTGGAGTACCTGGGGGCTGCTGCGCGATTCGGTCGCGCTTTCGCTCGATGCGGTGCCGCGCGGCATCGACATGGCGCAGGTCCATGCCCATCTGGCTGCGCTGCCCGGCGTGGTGGGCGTTCACGATTTGCATGTCTGGCCGATCAGCACGTCTCAGACCGCGTTGACCGCGCACCTGGTGCGGCCGGTCGATCCCGAGCGCGACGCCAACGAGGATGCATTCCTCAGCGATGTCGCGGCGTCGGTCCAGGCGAAACATGGCATCGACCATTGCACGTTTCAGATCGAACGCGCAAGCGGGATCTGCTCGCTCGAACCCGACGACGTGGTTTGAGCGGGCACCGGTTTTGCTGGAAAAACCACTTTCAGGAATAACCACTTTCAAGGAGAACCGAGCCATGCTGACCGCAACCCTCACCGACCCCGAGACCGGCTACCTGTACCTTCGCGCCGATGGCGAGTTGACACAACAGGATTACGAGCACTTGGCGCCGCCCATGGCCAAGCTGCTCGATTCGCGCGGCAAATCTCTTCCGATAATGATCGAGCTCGGCCCCGACTTCAGCGGCTGGAGCATGAAAGCCCTGTGGGAAGAAATCAAGTTCGACGCCGAGCACCGCAAGCAATTCGGCCGCATCGCCGTCGTTGGCGACGGCAAATGGGAACAATGGGGAACCGAGATTTCCGATTTTTTCCTTGATGCCGAAATGCAATTTTTCACCCATGCCAAGCGCGCGAACGCCGAGCAATGGCTGCGCGGCGAGCCGTTGACCGAACTGCCCTGACCGACCGTCAGCCGCGCTCCCGCCGCAAGGCAGCATTGCGCCGCTGCCTCAAGCCGCCATCAGGTCGTGCGCTTGAGTGCGTCCCGCTTGTCGCGCACGATCTGGTGGTTGCGCTTGACCCCTTCGTACTGCTGCTCGACCAAGCCGCGGATCGGCGGCGGCAGCTCATCCTTCAGGGCATCCCGGTAGCTTGCCAGCGCCGAATCCTCGCCGCGTTCACACTCTTCCATCACCGCCAGATCGTCGAAGCCGGTCAAGGTGGTCTTGACCGAGACCCAGCCCCGGTGCAGGGCGCCGCCGATGCTGCCGCCGGTATCGGGCGAGCCTCCGAGCGCGAACACCTGATCTTGCAGTTGCGCCGCCGCTGCGGCGCAATCGGCTGCGCGCTGTTGCAACATCGACTTCAATTCCGCCGACTTGGTCTGGTCGCCGCTGATCCGAAAGCCATATTCACCATCCTTGCAGGTCTCGATCAGATCGTTCAGCAGCTTGATCACGCTGGATTGATTGCTCATCTTGCTCTCCTAAGACTTTCCGGCCGTCGCCGGGCACGCCGTGCGCGGGATGCGCACCGCTCGCCGCTTCAAGGCAAATCACATACCCGCTTCCGGGCGTGCGAGGTCAATCACCCGACGGCACCGGAATGCGCTTGATTCGCAGGCTCCGGATCACGTCGAACAACTCGTCGATCACCACCGGCTTGCCCAGATGGGCGTTGAAACCCGCTGCCAGCGCCCGCTGCACGTCGGCGGGCCGGCCGAAGCCGGTCAGGGCCACCGCGGGGACCGCCCGCGTCGTTTCGAGAGCGCGCAGTTTCGCAATCAGCACGTAGCCGTCCATTTCGGGCATTGCGATGTCCGACAGGATCAGATCGAAGCTTGCTGCCTCGGCGGCGGCGGCCAGCGCGTCGGCTCCGCTGCCAGCAGCCGTCACTTCGGCGCCTTCGAGCTGTAGCAGTGCGGTGAACGATACCAATGCGTCCTCGCTGTCGTCCACCACCAGAATGCGCAGGCCGACGAGCGGTTGCGGGGCGTTGATCGAAGTCGCATCCGTCGATGACGCGCGCGACAACGGCAGCCAGACGCTGAAGGTCGATCCCATTGCCTCGCCTTCGGACGCCGCCGCCACCTTGCCGCCGTGTTCTTCCGCCAGTTGTCTGACCAGCGCCAGCCCGATGCCCATCCCGCCTTGCGGCCGCGTCGACGGGCGGTTGGCCTGCCGGAACATGTCGAACACCTGCGGCACGAAGTCGGCGCTGATGCCCTGGCCGGTGTCCTTGACGTCGAGCCGGCTGAAGTCGCCGTCCAACGCCAAGCGCACGTCGATCGTGCCACCCGGTGCGCTGAACTTGATGGCGTTGGACAACAGGTTCCAGACAATCTGCTCGGCCCGCACCGGATCGGCATCGACTGGCGACGCCGCCGCATCCAACTCGAGCGAGATCGTGATCTGCCTGCCTGCGGCATCGCCCTCGATCGCGTCGCGCGCGCGCCCGATCACATCGGCCCACTCCATCCGCTGGCGCTTCAAGGCCAGCTTGCCGGTGCGGATGCGCGACAAATCCAGCAGATCGTCGATGATCTTGGCCTGGCTGAGCACCGTTCGCCGGATCACCTCGGCCGCCTGCGCCACCGCCGGCACATTGCGCACCTGCGGCAGCCGAGACAGCAGTTCGGCGTTGACGTGGATCAGATTCAGCGGGTGCTTGAGTTCGTGCGACATCACGGCCAGGAACTCGTCTTTCAGCGCGAACGCGCGCTGCAGTTCGGCGCCGGCCTGTTGCTCCTTGGCCAGCAGCGCCTCCAGTTGCGCCTCAACCCGTTTTTCTTCGGAAACGTCGCGCACGATCTTTGCGTAGCCGATCAACTCCCCACGTTCGTGCAGCGGCGTCATGATGCCGCTGCAGTAGACCCGGTCGCCCCTCTTCGTGACGTGCCAGCGTTCGTCCTCGGCGCGCCCGCGCGTCCGCGCTTGGCTCCTCTCCTGCGCGGGAACGCCGGCGGCACGATCCTCGCTTGAAAAAATCGAATCGATTGGGCGGCCAACCATGTCGTCCTTGTCGAAGCCGAACAACCGGGTGGCGCCCAGGTTCCAGCCGGTGACGATGCCCTTGGCATCGAGCGTGACGATCGCGTAGTCCTGCGTGCTTTCGACCACGCGCTGCAGGTTCGCCTCGCCGACCGCAAGCTGCCGCTGCGCGTGCCGGGTCGCGCTGATGTCGACGAAGTTGAGAACCGCGCCGTCGATCACGTCCTGCTCGGTGCGGTACGGCAGCACGCGCACCAGATAGGTCTTGTTGTCCTCGCCTTCGATCTCGCGCTCGATGGGCTTGAGCGACTCGAACACCTGCACCGCGTCGCTCTCGAGCGCGGGGTAGTCGAGCCGGTGCGTGATGTCGAGCAGCGAGCGGCCGACGTCGGAGGCGATCAGGTTGAACAACTGCGATGCACGTGGCGTGAAGCGCTTGATCCTCATGCCGCGGTCGACGAACACGGTCGCGATGTCGGTCGAGGTGAGCAGGTTCTTGAGGTCGTCGTTGATCTTGACGGTTTCCTCGATCCTGGTCTTGAGCTCCTGGTTCACGGTGACCAGCTCTTCGTTGACCGACTGCAGCTCTTCCTTGCTGGTCTCCAGTTCCTCGGTGGTCGAGCGCAGTTCCTCGTTGCTCGCCTGCAGTTCCTCGTTGCTCGCGCGCAGCTCTTCGTTGCTTACGGCCGATTCGCCCAGGCTGCCGCGCAGTTGATCGCGCGTGCGGCGCAGCTCGTCTTCGAGCGCGGCCAGGGTCGGATCCTTGATGCCGTCGTTTGCCGCTTCTGGCCCGAGCGTGATCTCGGACTGATCGAACAGCACCATCATCAGCGGCGTGCCGTTGC
>JBDTRV010000148.1:0-6555 GCA_039931475.1 Burkholderiales bacterium
ATCTGTTCGCCAAGCTCGAAGCCCAGTCGCTGGCGCAGTTGATCCGGCAGTACGCGACGCTCGTCGATGAAGCTCCGTAGTTCTACCTAGGAGCGCGCGTAGCCGCACGAATGGTCGATTCGAGCCGGTCTTCCTAAAGTCGATTCTGCGGTTGATTGAACCGTACGAATCGAAAAATGGAGAACTTCATGCGCCTGACAATCCTCGCTTCCACCCTCGCCCTCGGCTTCGTTGCCGCGACCAGCGCAAACGCGCAAGGCGTGCTCACCGAAAAGAACATCTCGCTGGATCTTGCGAACCAGATCGCCGCAGCCACCGTCGCTGCTTGCAGCGCAAACGGCTACAACGTTGCCGCCACTGTCGTGGACCACGCCGGCGTGGTGCGCGCGGTGCAGCGCGCGGACAAGGCCGGGCCGCATACGCTTGCCTCGAGCCAGCAAAAAGCGTGGACCTCGGCCTCGGCCAGGAGCGCCACGTCGGCCATCATGGAGACGCAGCAGAAAAATGCGGGCGCGGCGAACCTGGTCTATCTGCCGGGCTTCCTGTTGCTCGGCGGCGGCGTGCCGATCAAGGCCGGGAATGACGTGATCGGCGCCGTTGGCGTTGGCGGCGCACCCGGCGGGCATCTGGACGAGCAGTGTGCGGTGGCCGGCATCGAGAAGGTCAAGGATCAACTGAAGTGATGCTGACGACTCAGGGTTTGCCGCGCACTCTGGTGCTGGCCACAACGCTCGCCGCCTGCCTTGGCGCGTTGGCGCCGCTGCCGTCGTTCGCCCAAACCGGTCCGGCTCCGTCTGAAATCGCCGCCTACGCCGGCCTTCATGCGGCAGCGCAACGCGGCGACGTCGCGGCGATCGCGAAGCTCTCGGCGGATGGCGCGAAGCTCGACGCCCGGGACGACCACGGCCGCACCGCCGTTCACGTGGCCACTTTCGCCGGCCAGCGCAAGGCGATCCGGGCGCTGGCCAAGGCCGGCGCGAAGCTCGATCTACTCGAAAACGACCGCTACGACGCGGTGACGATCGCCTCGGTGGCGGACGACGGGGAGACCTTGCGCCTGTTGCTTCGTCTGGGCGCGAGCGCCAAGCAGGTGACGAGCCGCTACGATGGGACCGCACTCATCGCGGCTGCACATCTCGGACATGACGGCGTGGTCAGGCAATTGATCGCGGCCGCGGCGCCGCTCGACCATGCGAACAACCTGCACTGGACCGCTGTGATCGAAGCCATCGTGCTGGGGGACGGTGGCCAGCGCCATCGGGCCACGCTCAAGGCGCTGATCGACGCGGGAGCGAATCTGCAATTGACCGACCGCCAGGGCAACACCGCGTTGCAGTTGGCGCGATCGCGCGGATTCTGCGCCATGGCCGCGATGCTGGAGCGCGGCGGCGCGAAGTAGGCCCCGGCTCCTCTCGGCAAAGGCGTCGGTACGTCAGGGTCCGGGCGACAAAGCGATCCGCGCAAACCTGCGCTTGCCCACCTGCACCACATAGCTGCCCGCGTCGAGCTTGAGTGCTTTGTCGCTGACCACTGCCGAATCCACGCGCACGCCGCCGCCGTCGATCAGCCGATTCGCTTCCGAGGTCGATGGCGCAAGCCCCGCCTGCTTGAGCAGCGCGGCGATGCCGAGCGGCGCTCCGAACAACGCCATTTCGGGAATCTGATCCGGCACCCCGCCGCGCGAGCGGTTGGCGAAATCCTGCTCGGCAGCGTCGGCAGCGGCAACGCTGTGAAAGCGCGCCGTGATTTCGCGCGCAAGCAGAAGCTTGGCGTCCTTCGGGTTCCTGCCCCCGTCGACCTCGCATTTCAGCCTGGCAATCTGCGCCTCGCTCTGAAACGACAACAAGGTGTACCAGCGCCACATCAACTCGTCGCTGATCGACAGAACCTTGGCGAACATCGTGTTGGCCGGCTCGCTGATTGCGATGTAGTTGTTCTTCGACTTGGACATCTTTTCGACGCCGTCGAGCCCTTCGAGCAGCGGCATAGTGAGGATGCACTGCGGGCTTTGTCCGTATTCCTGTTGCAGATGCCGGCCCATCAGCAGGTTGAACTTCTGGTCGGTGCCGCCGAGTTCGAGGTCGGATTGCAAAGCCACCGAGTCATAGCCCTGCATCAGCGGATACAAAAATTCATGCACGCTGATCGACTGGCCGGCCTTAAAGCGATCGTGAAAGTCGTTGCGCTCCATCATCCGCGCCACCGTGTAGCGCGAGGCAAGCTGAATCAGGCCGCGCGCGCCCAGTGCGTCGCTCCACTCGCTGTTGTAGCGAATCTCGGTGCGGGACGGATCGAGCACCAGCGACGCCTGCTTGTAGTAGGTCCGCGCGTTCTCTTCGATCTGCTCGCGCGACAGCGGCGGCCGGGTGCTGTTGCGGCCGGACGGATCGCCGATCATGGTGGTGAAGTCGCCGATCAGAAAAATCACGGTGTGGCCAAGGTCCTGCAACTGGCGCATCTTGTTGAGCACCACAGTGTGGCCGATGTGGATGTCGGGCGCGGTCGGATCGAGCCCGAGCTTGATGCGCAGCGGCTTGCCCGTGTTCTCGGAGCGGCTCAGTTTGGCGGCCCAGTCGGCTTCCGGAATCAGTTCTTCCGCGCCGCGAAGGGTCACGGCCAATGCGGCGCGGACCTGGTCGCTGAGTAGGTTGCCCCCACTCTCCGTCACTGCGTGTACGTCGCTGGCCTTGCAGGCCGCGGTGCTGCCAGAGTCAGCACTTCTTGGGGCTGTCCGAGCCTGCGCAGGCAGACTCGGAGCCGCAGCCCTCAGCCCCTCGGGGGCGCCAGCTTGCTTAGGAAGGGTGCCCGGCGCGGCGCTAGTGGAGGCCGCATCGGCTTGGGCTTGATTCATAAGGGTTTTTCCTTGGCGGATCGGCGCGCGGCCGTTACAATGCCATTCATTGCTACGCGAGCGCCAGATTCTAGTTGGCGCATTTTTTTGCCCGGCGGACGCCTTGATCGACAGGCGCAAGACCCGCGGCAGCAAGGCCGAACGGCCCACCTGAAGCTGGAGACACGCGCTTGAACAACGGCCCCGACACTGCAAGAACAACTTCGTTGCCCCCTCACACCTCTTCCCTGCCTTTCCTGCCATCCCTGCCCACGCCCGCCCGCAAGCGCTATCCAAAACGCATCAGCGCTGCGGTGGCCGCGATTCTGCTGGGCGGCGGCGGCGGCGCGTTCGCTGTTGCCACGTTGGCGCCGGGGCCGGACCAGATGGCGGTTCAGCAAATTTTCGAGACGATTGAATCGCGCTACGCGCAGGCCGCCGGCGAAGCCTTGCCTGCGCCCAATTTCAGCCTGTATCGCACCGAAACCGTGCGTTCGGCGGACACCGCCGATTCGCTACTGCGCCGGCTCGGCCTGGACGACCTAGCCGCCGCCGATTTTTTGCGCGGCGACGCCAGTGCCCATGCGGCGATCATCGGTCGCGCCGGTCGCAGCGTAACGGCCGAGTCGACCCAAGATCACCATTTGGTGCGGCTGACCGCGCGCTGGCTTGCCGATGCGGAAGACCGCGATTTCCAGCGATTGGTGGTCGAGCGCGATGGCGATGGGTTCAAGTCCTGGGTCGAGGCGGTTCCGCTTTCCGTCACCAGCCGGCTGGCAACGGCGACGATTCGGACCTCCTTGCTCGCCGCGACCGACGACGCCAACATTCCCGATTCGATCGCGACGCAGATCGTCGACATCTTCGACGACGTGGATTTCAGCTCCGACCTGCGCCGCGGCGATCGATTCAACGTCGTCTACGAAACGCTGGAGGCCGATGGCGAGCCGCTGCGCGCGGGCCGGGTGCTGAGCGTCGAGTTCGCGACCCGTAGCAAGTCGAGGCAGGCAATCTGGTTTCAGCCGCCGGGTACCGATGATGCCGGCAAGGCGTTGGCGGGCGGGTACTACACACCTGCTGGCCAGTCGCTGCATCGCACCTTTCTTGCGTCGCCGATGGAGTTTTCGCGCGTGACCAGCGGCTTTCGTATGCGAGAACACCCGATCGCAAAGACCTGGCGCGCGCATCTGGGGGTGGACTACGGCGCACCAACCGGCACGCCCGTGCGCAGCGTGGCCGATGGCACGATCGATTTCGCGGGCGTGCAAAACGGTTACGGCAACGTGATCTACATCAAGCACCGCAACAACACGAGCACCGTCTACGCGCATCTGTCCAAAATAAGTGTCAAAACCGACCAGGCCGTGAGCCAAGGCGACAACATTGGCCTCGTCGGATCGTCCGGCTGGGCCACCGGCCCGCACTTGCATTTCGAGTTCCGGGTCGACGGTGTGCACCAGGATCCGTTGACGATCGCCGAGCGCAACGACACCGTGCCGCTTGCCACCGCGGCAAAACCGGCGTTCCTGAAGGTCGCTTCGATGATGCGCATGCAACTTGCCGCCGCGGAAGCGACGGTGCAAGCCAGCGCGGAATAGCCGGGGCTCGCCTGCCACCGGTCGGCCGCCGAAGCATCCTCTTTTTACAAATCGGCCGGCCGCGCGTTTGGCAGCACCAATCGGCGCCGGATCGTTGCACCGCCCCTGCCCCCCTTTGTGCCTGACCTTTTCATTGGCTTGATGTCCGGCACGTCGCTGGACGGCGTGGATGGGGTGATCGCGGATTTCTCGGGTGCCCGCTTGACGGTGCTGCAGCACGCCTCGGAGCCGTTCGACCCCGCGCTCAAGAGCGAGCTGCTGGCGCTCAACCGCCCGGGCAACAACGAATTGCACCGCGCCGCGCTGGCGGCCAACGCGCTCGCGCGCCGCTACGCGGCGGTCGTGCAGCGCTTGCTAGAGCGCTGCGGTGTCCAAGCGGGTCGCGTGGCCGCGATCGGCGCGCATGGTCAGACGGTGCGGCATCGCCCTGGCGAATTCGACGGTACCGGCTACACACTGCAGTTGAACCAGCCGGCGCTGCTGGCCGAACTCACGGGCATCCGCGTGGTCTGCGATTTCCGCAGCCGCGACGTGGCCGCCGGCGGACAGGGTGCGCCGCTGGTGCCAGCGTTTCATCGTGAGGTCTTCGGCCGCCTGGGGGCCAGTATGGCAGTGCTCAACATCGGGGGCATCGCAAACCTGAGCGTGCTCGCGGCCAATGGCAAGGTCACGGGTTTCGACTGCGGTCCCGGCAACGGCTTGATGGACCATTGGTGCCAGGCCCACATGGGCCAGGCGTTCGACGAGGATGGCTCCTGGGCTGCAACCGGCAAGGTTTCGCGAGAGTTGCTCGCACAGTTCTTGTGCGAGCGGTACTTCAGCCTGCCTCCGCCGAAAAGCACCGGGCGCGACCTGTTCCATGCCGACTGGTTGTCACGCCATCTTTCGCGTTGCAGCAACACCAGCCCGGCGGACGTGCAGGCGACGCTGGCCGAATTGACCGCCAGCGCAATAGTACAGGCCCTTTTCAGCTACGGGAAAGATAGCGAAAAGTTGATCGTCTGCGGTGGCGGGGCGTTGAACGGCCACTTGATGGGAAGGATCGCGGCATTGCTGCCGAGTGTGCCGGTCGAATCGTCAACGTCGCACGGCCTGCCGCCGCTTCAGGTGGAAGCGGCCGCCTTCGCTTGGCTGGCGCGCGAGGCGTTGGCTGAAAGAGCTGTCGACCTGGCCGCCGTTACCGGCGCGCTCGGCAACCGGGTGCTTGGCGCGATCTATCCGCCGTAGCGGATCTCGCCCCGGCAGCTACTAAGAAAACGACGAACCGCAACCGCAGGTCGTGGTTGCATTTGGATTCTTGATGACGAACTGCGCGCCCTGCAGATCTTCCTTGTAGTCGATTTCGGCGCCGACGAGGTACTGATAGCTCATCGCATCGATCAGCAGCGACACACCGTTCTTAACCATCGTCGTGTCGTCTTCGTTCGTGATTTCGTCGAACGTGAAACCGTACTGGAACCCGGAACAACCGCCGCCCTGCACGAACACGCGCAACTTGAGGTCCGGGTTGCCCTCTTCGGCGATCAAATCTGCCACTTTGGCTGCCGCGCTGTCGGTAAAGACGATCGGCGTAGGCATTTGTTCGGTTTCAAGCTTTTCGGCAACAGCGCTCATGGCTAGGCTCCAGGAATCAGTGGGCGCCCGAGACGGACGCAATCGGTACATGCTAACGCAGATGCGGTTTTCAAGCCGGCCGGCGCTTTCGATGACTGCGAACTGGCGAGGGCCGAATGCAAAAGCCGCCCGGCGGGCGGCTTTGTGCAAATGGCAAACGCTGAAGATTTGCGTCGCGAGCCGCCGACAACGCGAGGCCCAAACCGGAACTGGACTCGCGTCCAGTGAGGATTTGCAACGCCGCGATGCGGTGGCGCAGCAGCGAAGATCAGCGTTTCGAGAACTGCTTGCGGCGGCGGGCAGAGTGCAAACCGACCTTCTTGCGCTCGACCTCGCGCGCATCGCGCGTGACGAAGCCGGCTTTGGAAAGCTCGGGTTTGAGCGAACCGTCGTAATCCATCAGCGCGCGCGTGATGCCGTGGCGCGTCGCGCCGGCCTGGCCGGATTCGCCGCCGCCATGCACGTTGACCATGATGTCGAAGGTTTCGGCATGGTTGGTCAGCATCAGCGGCT
>JBDTRV010000149.1:0-6459 GCA_039931475.1 Burkholderiales bacterium
TGGCAACGTGCTCCTGAGCACGCGCGCGGCCAATGCGCTGATCGGCGCCGTGATCAACAACGACGGCCGGATCGAGGCGGATACGCTGGCCGAGCGCGGCGGCGTGGTGCGGCTCGAAGGCGCGAACACGGTGACGAATGGCGGCGCGATTTCTGCCAGCGGCGGCAGCGCCGGACCGGCCGGGCGCATCGACATCAGCGCGGCGCAGGACGTGCTGCTTTCCGCCGGCTCGCGACTTGCCGCGGACGGCACATCGGGCGGCGGCATTGCGGTGCAGGCGCGCGGCGGCACCCTGACGGCGCTCGGCGCCATCGACGCGAGCGGCGCCAGCGCCAGCGGCGGCCAAGTGCAATTGCTCGGCCAGCGCGTGGCGTTGGCCGGCAGCGCGCGCGTCGATGCATCGGGCGCGACCGGCGGCGGCACGGTGCTGGTCGGAGGCGACTTCCAGGGTCGCAACGCGGCAATACAAAACGCCACGCAGACTTTCGTCGGCAGTGGCGCGAGCATTGCGGCCGACGCGCGCAGTCAGGGCAACGGCGGACGCGTGATCGTCTGGGCCGATCAGACCACCAGCTTTCACGGTGCCATCAGCCCACGCGGCGCGGGCGTGGCCGGTCACGGCGGCATGGTCGAAACCTCGGGCAAGGAGCGACTGGATGTGAGCGGCCGCGTCGATGCGAGCGGTGCTGCCGGTGGCGCCGCCGGCAGCTGGCTGCTCGATCCGAACAACGTCACGATCCAGGCCGGCGGCGCCAACAGCAACGTCACGGCCAGCCCCGATTTCACGAGCACCAACAACAGCGCAATCGTCACGGTGGCCAGCATCCAGACCGCGCTCAATGGGGGCACCAGCGTCACCGTCACCACGGCCAGCGCCGGCACCAATTCACAGGCCGGCGACATCACCGTGGGCAACGCAATCAACAAGGGCGCTGGCGGCAACGCGGCACTGAGCTTGAACGCCGCGCGCAACATCACGTTCAATGCGGGCGCCGACGTGACTTCGACCGCCGGCGCGCTCGATCTAAACCTGAACGCGCAAGGCAACATCCTGACCATTCGGGGCGTGAGCCTGAACGGCGGCACCTTGAACGTCAATACCATGGGCGCCGCGAGCACCGCGGCCCAGTCCGGCACCAGCACGATCTCGGGCAACACCACGGTCGTCAAACGCGGGCCGGGGACGCTGACGATGAGCAGCGCCAACGCCTACAGCGGCGAAACGCGCGTCGAAGCCGGCACCTTGATCACCAACGGCGGCATTCCGAACGACAGTGCGGTGCTGGTCATCGCCGGCGCCACGCTGAACGTCAACACGAGCGATCTGGTGGGCTCGCTCGCGGGTGCGGGCAACGTGTTCTTGCGCTGCAACTTGACGGCTGGGCAGAACAACCAGACCACCACTTTCTCGGGCGTGATCGACGGCACCGGCGCGCTCAACAAGGAGGGCAGCGGCAGTATGACCTTGTCCGGCGCGAACAGCTATTCCGGCGCGACCGACGTGCGCGCCGGCACGCTCGTCGCGGCCAACGCCGACGCTTTGGGCGCCACGAGCGCGGGCACCACGGTGCGCGACGGCGCGACGCTGGCGCTCGGCGGTGGCGCGTTCAGCATGGCCGAGCCTCTGGTGCTGCGCGGCCTCGGCGACGGTGGCGCCGGGGCGCTGCGCAACCTCACCGGCGACCACACGCTCACCGGCACCATGGCCATCGACGTCAGCGGCGCGCGCATCAATTCGGATGCGGGCACGCTCACCATCGCGGGCGCGGGCGACATTGCGAGCACCACGACACGGGCAGCGCGACGCTGTCAGGCGCGAACGCACACACCGGCGTGACCGACGTGCAGGCCGGCACGCTGGTGGCGGCGAATCCGGCGGCGCTGGGCAGCAGCGCGGCCGAGACCACTGTCGCGAGCGGCGCGACGCTCTCGATCGCGAATGTGGCGATGGCCAACGAGCCGGTTTCGATTAGCGGCAACGGCGTGGGCGGCGCGGGCGCGCTCACCGGCGGCGGCGCCGCGGCGCTCGCGGGCGATCTGACGCTCGCTGCGCCGAGCCGCATCGGCACCACGTCGGCTGGGTCCAGCCTGACAATAACCGGAGCCGTCAATGCGCCGGCCCAGCCGCTTTCGATCGCGGGGCCGGGCGATGTCAGCGCGGCCAACCTGGCAAACGATTTTTCGACCTTCAGCATCGCGGGTGCCCGCAACGTGGCGCTGCGCGACTGGAACGCGATTTAGCTGGGCCCGTCCAGCGTGACTGGAACGTTTGCCATCGTGACCAGCGGAGCCATCACGCAATCCGGCGCGCTGTCGGTCGCGGGCGCGACCACGCTGTCAGCCGGCACTGCGGGCGACATCACGCTGACCGATGCGGCCAACGATTTTCAAAGCGTCGCGGTGGCCAGTGGCAACCGCGTTCAACTGGTCGATGCGAATGCGCTCGCCGTCGGACCATCGAATGTCGGCAGCCTGCTGGCCCGAGCGGGCGGCAACCTCACGCTCGCCGGCAACATCACGGCCAGCGCTGCGGGCGATGCGATCGTGCTCGCAGCCGGCGGCAACTTCTTGAATCCGGGCAACAGCACCCTTGCGCCGGGCAGCGGACGCTGGCTGGTTTACTCGACCGATCCGGCGGCCGACACGCGCGGCGCGGCACTGCTGGCCGCAAGCGACTTCAAGCAATACGGCACCGGTTTTCCGGGCACCATCGCCGGCAGCGGCAGCGGCAACGGCTTCATCTACAGCGTCGCGCCAACGATCACGGTGGCATTGGACGGCAGCGCCGACAAGCCGTTCGACGGCAACGCGATCGCGCCGATCGCAGCGCTCACGCTGGCCCCAAGCGGCGCGATCGACGGCGACAGCGTGGCCGTCAGCGCCCTGACCAGCGCGACCTACGACAACCCCGGTGTCGGCACCGGCAAGCCGGTCACGTCGAACCCGCTGTCCATCGCGAGCGCGAGCAACGGCGGCAAGCCGGTCTACGGCTACACGCTCGCCAGCCCGGCCGCGAGCGGCGCCGTAGGCACCATCACCGCCGCTGCCCCGCCACCGCCACCGCCACCGCCACCGCCACCGCCACCGCCACCGCCACCGCCACCGCCGGCACCGGCACCCGCACCCGCACCCGCACCCGCACCCGCACCGATGCCGCCGGCGCCATCACCGCCATTGCCGGCCCCGGTTCCCGGGCCGCCGACGATCGCGGCGCCGCTGGTCCCACTGCCCGATCAGGCCAATGCGGCCTGTGGCGTGTCGGGCGGAACGCCTGGCGGTCGAGTGATCGTCGAAGGGTTGTCGGCTGTTTCTTCGCAACCGCAGGACAGCATTGCTTACCGAGCCATGCGTGAACAGGCCGAAGTCGCTGGCTCGCTGGCCAACGCGCTGGTCGCGGACGCTTGCGTATTGACGGTTCCGATGCCGTCCGCGCCGCCACCGAACCCGGTCCGAAGCCGATGAGCGCGGGGCTTTATCGCCACGCGGCACAGGGTGTGCTGGCGGCTGTGGTCACCATGTGCATCGCCGCGCCGACCCTGGCGCAAACGGCGCCGCCGATCGACAGTGGCGCGGTGCTGCGCGAGCTTGAAAAGCCGCGCATCGACCAGCCGCCTCGCCCAGCTCCCGCCATTCCACCGGCGCCGGCCGAGACCGAAGCGGCGCCCGGCGTGCGCGTCACGGTACGCGAGTTCGCGGTGAGCGGCGCAACGCTGCTTTCGAAGGATGCGATCGACGCAGCGCTGGCGCCCTTCATCGGCCAACCATTGGATCTGGCCGGCCTGCGCCGCGCCGCCGATGCAGTTTCAGAGGCCTACCGCCGCGCCGGGCGGCTCGCGCGCGTGACGGTACCGCCGCAGAACATCGAGGACGGCCGGGTCCGGCTCGACGTGACCGAGGCGGCGTTCGGCCAGTTGACGATCGACAACGCGAGCCGGCTCAATGCCCCCTTGGCCGAGCGCATGCTGCTGGTGCGCCAGGCTGCGGGTGCGCCCCTTGACGCGCGTGCGCTGGAAAGCGCGATGCTGGTCATCAACGACCTGCCCGGCGTCGCGGCCAAGGCCCTGCTTTCGGCCGGCGCCGCGCACGGGCAAACCGACGTTGGACTGCAACTGCGCGATACAGGGCGCGTGTCGCTGCTCGCAACCATCGACAACCACGGCTCGCGCTACACCGGACAAGCGCGCATCGGGCTGCAGGCCGCGCTGAACGAACCGCTCGGCCTCGGAGATCAAATGAGCGCGCAACTGCTGCACAGCGACGGGCTCGACTACCTGCGCGCCGGCTACAGCCTGGCGGCAGGCGCTTTGGGCACGCGTGTCGCTCTGCACGCAAGCGGGCTGCGCTATCGGCTGTCGGGCGGCACGGTCGATGCGCTGGACGCGCGCGGGCGTGCCATCGGCTGGGGTCTGGGCCTCACGCATCCGCTACTGCGCGGCGCCCGCGCGAACTGGCGCGCAACGGTCGCGTTCGATCAGCGCCAGCTGGTGGATGAAGTGCTGCAGGTCGAGACCGCGAACAAGCGCATCGACGCGCTGACGATCGGTTTGAACGGCGACCACATCGACGACCTCGGCGCAGGCGGCCTGACCTGGGGTGGCGCGCTGTTGACGCTCGGGCGGCTAGATCTGGGCGGCAACGCGGCGGCGCTGGCGGCGGATCGGCTGTCGGCACGCACGCAGGGCAGCTACGCCAAGCTCAATGCCTTTGTCGCGCGCCAGCAGCGCGTGGCGCCGCGCGTGACCGTAAAGGGCGTGCTGTCGGGCCAGATCGGCAGCAAGAACCTCGATTCATCGGAGACCTTCAGCCTGGGCGGTCCGTCTGGCCTGCGCGCGTTCGCGGGCGGCGAGGCGCGCGCGGACCAAGGCTGGATGCTGAACCTCGACGCGCGTTACGCGTTTGCGCCGCAATGGTCGGCCGGGCTGCTGGTGGACGCGGGCGGGGTCTGCGTGCACCGCGATCCTTGGTCCGGCGCTGGCGCCAGCCACGGCAATTGCTACGCGCTGAAGGACTATGGCGCCAGCCTGCAATGGGACGCCGGCCGTTTCAGCCTGCGCGCAAGCGTCGCGCGCCAGTGGGGCGGAAATGCGGGCGTCAATGCACTCGGGCAGGACGTCGAAGGCCGCACGCGCCGGTATCGGGCCTGGGCTCAATTGACGGCTGCGTTTTAGGCGCGGCACGGTTACTCAGAGGACCAAAAGCCCGTGAGCGCGATCCGTCTGAACATTGCCTGGGTTTGCCTCTCCGTTTGCGGCACTTGCGCTATTGCGCAGCCTTACGAAGCCGCCGGCACGGTGCCGGCCAGCGCGTCGATCAGGACCGATGACTATTCCATTGAGGTGACGGCTCCCTCCGCCAACTTCAAAGACAAGTCATGGCTGCGCTATACCGACACCACCACCGGGCGAATCACTGTTCTCGTGATTGGTATCCCCGAAATCGACACGTATGCGCTGAGCGTTCGACCGCAAGGCCAGGTGGCGGAGACCTCGGGCGCTCTGGGGTTCCTGAAGGCGAAGTACCCGGACGATGAAGTCGTACCCAGCCCGGAAAACAGCGATTGCGCCATCAACCCGTTGGGCAACCCGATCCGGATCGGACGCGACATGGTCGGATACACCGCCGCCTGCATGAACCCCGCGACGCGCGATCTGTTCGAGCTGGCAATCTCATGGAAGGCGTATGAACTGGGGACGCCCATGTACTCCGCATTGTTCGCTGAAAGGGCAGGACCCTGCTTCACGGGCGATCAAAAGGCGTGCGTCGGCCGCTATCCCGAAATGAGCAAATCCATGCGCTCGTTCGTCGGCAGCTTCAAATTCAGCGGTCGAAAGTGATCCGGTCGCGATTCGGGCGAATGGGTGTGGACAAACGCGAATCAGGCCTCGGACCAGCCAAGATCGCGCGAAACGCGCTGCGTTCGGTTGCCAAGAGCGTTTTTTAGGCCAGATCGCCTGATTAGCTACCTCCCTCAGACACGCGAAGCACCTCTAACGGCAGCGGTCTGGTGGTCACCAGCGCCCGCACAACCTTGGCAGCATGGCGGCCGGGTCAAAGCGGCGGTTGAAGCGATAGCAACTCCGCCAGATGGCGCCAGGCACCTTGCGCCATGTCCTGATTCGAGCAAGTCCGCCACTGGCGTCAGACGCAGGTACAAGGGGGGCCTGCCGTCGGCGCGGGTCTGCACAGCGGTCACGAACGCCGTCTTGTTGGCCGCCTTGCGCTCACCGTTGATACTGCCCGCGCGCTCGCCCCCGAGGTAGGCATCGTCGATCTCCACACGCCCTTGCAAGAGATAGCGCGCCTCGCGCTGCGCCATGGCCTGCGCACCGGATGACGCCTGGGCTTACTCGAATGGAACTACTTGCGATCCGTCTGGCAGGGTCTGAACATATCCAGTTCGGGCTGATAGACCGAGGTGCTGACGTCCATCAGCCCGAGCACCGAATGAAAGTAGTTGTC
>JBDTRV010000150.1:0-6451 GCA_039931475.1 Burkholderiales bacterium
CGATGGCTCGCCACTCGAAAGCGTCAGAGTCGGTGTCCATGTCTCCGAGAGAATCATCGTTCCAACGATTGGGCCCGAAGGCACTATACGCCCAAAGCGAGAAGCGGCAGGCTCGAGCACTGACAGAAATGGTGAATTTACTATTGATATCCGGGGTATCAAAACAAAATTGAAAAAACTCGTGCCCGGAAAATCAATAGTTATGGATTCTCTGATTTTGAGCAAGGATGGTTATGCGACTAAAGCGGAGCCATATAAAATTCCGGGGCAAGTAATTGAATTAACTCCCAAGTGAGTCAAAAGATTATTAACCTATTGCGGCTCGCAGAGCCGCAGGCGGCGTTTCAATCATTTAAGCCGACTCTACCGATCAAGACCTGAGGGCTGCGGGACTTGGCGGCAGGCAGTGCGAAGCGGCTCGGGATCGAGGTGGGCGACGGCTTGGCAAAGGCGATCGACAAACCCAACCCGTCGAACCCGTCGGATACGGCAAACACTACACTTTCAATAGCTACAGACGGCCACCCGACGAGCGGCGAAGCCGTTTTTTCTTCTCAGTCAACCCTTCCCAAGCGCCAACGCGGCTCGGCCATGGTCGAGTTCGTCGTCGTCGGCCCGATCGACACCCTCCTCGGCGCGCCGACCGCAACGCCAACCAGGCGTTTGCGCCGACCTGCGCCGCCACCTGTAACGGCGGGGCGGGGCGGGGCGGGGCGGGGCGGGATGGGACGCGGCCAAAATCATCGCGGCGGGCCCGGTGGGTAAACAGGAGGTCGCAAGCGGCCGGGCGAAAGGTTCCCGGACAATGGCGGAATCAGAAACTTCATCGAGATGTGAGGCGGGATGCCGATCCTGCTCGCGGTTCGCCTACCACCATGCCCATCTCCACTGGTCCAACCGACGTGCGAACCGCGCCGCCCGCCGCGCCCGCGAATCAAGGTGCGCCCGCGCCAGTCGATCCTTCGGCGCCGCTGCTGTTCGTCGTCAACGCGAAATCCGGGCACGACGATCGTGAACAATCGCGGCGGGCGATCGAGGCGGAATTGAAAGCCGCAGGGCGTCAAGCCGAATTTTCGGTGGGGCCGCCAGAAACCCTGCCTGAGCGCGCGCGCGAGGCGGCGGCAAAGGCCGTCGCGACCCGCTCTGCCGTGGTGGCGGTCGGAGGTGATGGAACTATCAATTCAGTAGCACAAGAGGTCCATGCGGCGCGCGGAAACATGGGTTTTGTGCCTCAAGGCACGTTCAATTTGTTCGCCCGGACGCACGGTGTGCCGCTCGAGGCCGGACCGGCAACGCGCGCCTTGCTGCGCTCCAGCCCGCAGCCGGTTCAGGTCGGCATGATCAACGACCAACTCTTTCTCGTGAACGCGAGCGTCGGCCTCTATCCGGACTTGCTCGAAGACCGGGAAAGCTACAAGCGGCGGTTTGGACGCAACCGCATCGTGGCGTGGATCTCCGCGTTCACCACGTTGACAACGACCCACCGTGCGTTGCACCTCGCGATCGAGCAGGACGGCAAGCCGCGCGACGTGGCGACTCCGACCCTGTTCGTCGGCAACAACCGGCTGCAACTGGAGCGGGTCGGCCTTTCGGTGGCCAGCGCGATCGAGGAAGGCAGCATTGCCGGCGTCATGCTGCGCGAGGCGAGTCGCTGGACGCTTCTGAAATTGCTGTTCAAGGGAACGATAGGCTCGTTGGGCGAGGCCGACACGATCGAGAGCTTCAAATTCCAGCGGATGGTGGTCGCGCAGCGGCGCGGATGGCGCCGGCGCAAGTCGATCAAGGTCGCCTACGATGGGGAAGTCACCCGCATGCGCGGCCCGCTCGAGTTCCGCGTTGCGCCCGAGCCGTTGTATCTGCTCAAACTGGCGGGTGATGGCGGCGCGAGAAGATGAGCGCCGCGCCGGGCCGCCCCAAGCAAGCTCGCGCCCCCTTGGGGGGCAGCGCAGTACGCGCAGCGACAAGCGTGGGGGCAACGGCCGCCGCGCCGGGCCGCCCCAAGCAAGCTCGCGCCCCCTTGGGGGGCAGCGCAGTACGCGCAGCGACAAGCGTGGGGGCAACGGCCGCTGCGCCGGGCCGCCCCAAGCAAGGCAGCGCCCCCTTGGGGGGCAGCGCAGTACGCGCAGCGACAAGCGTGGGGGCCACATGACCGTTTTGCTGCAAATATCCGACACCCACTTCGGCACCGAGCAGCCGCCGGTCGTGGCGGCGCTGCTTGCGTTGGCAGCGCAGCAACGGCCCGACCTCGTCGTGCTTTCGGGCGATGTGACACAGCGCGCCCGGCCGGCCCAGTTCCGCGCCGCGCACGGGTTCGTGCGGCAGCTCGGCATTCCGCTCGTCGCGGTACCCGGCAATCACGACATTCCGCTGTACGACCTGTTCACGCGCCTGGTTCGCCCCTATGCGCGCTTTCGATCGGTGTTCGGCAACGACATCGAGCCGGTTCATGGCGCGGGCGATCTGCTGGTCGTCTGCGTCAAGACCACGCGGCGCTATCGGCATGTGAACGGGGAGGTCTCGAGCGAGCAGGTCGAGCGCGTCGCCGCGCGGCTTGCGAAGGCAACGGCCCGGCAGTTGCGCATCGTCGTGGTGCATCAACCTGTCGCCGTGCTGCGCGAAAGCGATGCGCATGATCTGCTGCGCGGCTGCGGCGCGGCGCTCAAGGCCTGGTCCGCCGCCGGTTGCGACCTGGTACTCGGCGGTCATATCCACCTGCCCTACGTGATCGAATTGCATCAGCCGACCGGCTCGATCTGGGCGGTCCAGGCCGGCACTGCATTGTCGTCCCGCGTGCGGGGTGGGATTGGCAACTCCATCAACATCCTGCGCTGGAATGGCGCTGCCGCCGAGCGCTGCTGCGCGGTCGAGCGCTGGGACTTCACGCCCGACCGGCAGACGTTCATGCACGTGATGACCACCGAAGCCCGCCTCGGTGCGCTTGCCGCGCCGACATTTGAGGGGCAGGGCTCGGCGAGCGCGACCTGACTCGGCGCGTCGTGGACAATCGTCGTCCATGCGATGGCGCCTTGGCGTTTTTCTACTTTGGCAGCTTGCAGGCGCGGTGACGGGCTGGCTGATCGGCGGGCGCGACTCGCGGACGGTGGGGGTGCTTGGCGGCATGCTGGCGGGCACGTTTATCTGGTTCGCCATCGACTTCTCCCGCGCCAGCCGTCTGCTCGGCTGGCTGCGCGAAGGCGCGGCGCGCGAGGCGCCAACCTTGCGTGGCGCCTGGGGCGAGGCCGCCGACCGGGTGCGGCGGTTCTTTCGCGGGCGGGACCGCCAGCTTCTGGCGAGCGACGACCGGCTGCGTCATTTTCTGGAAGGCATTCAGGCCTCGCCCAACGGTGTGCTGCTGCTCGATGCGGAGAATCGGATCGAATGGTGCAGCGCAACCGCGGCCAGCCACCTGGGCCTTGATGCCGGACGCGACCTGCTGCAGCACATCGGCAACCTGGTGCGAACGCCTGCGTTCGTTGGCTATCTGAACGGGCGCGACTGGCGGCGCGAGGTGGTTATCGAAAGCCGCAATGTCGCGGCGCCGCGCCCCAGCCGGATCTCGTTACAACTGCATCCGTACGGCGAGGGTCACAAGCTGGTGCTTTCGCGCGACGTGACGGCGCTGGAACAAGCCGAGGCGATGCGGCGCGATTTCGTGGCCAACGTGTCGCATGAAATCCGCTCGCCGCTGACCGTGGTGGCCGGCTTCATCGAAACCCTGCGGGACATGCCGGAGGGAGACGGGAGTGAGCGGCAGCGCTATCTCGAACTGATGGCGCGGCAGACCGACCGCATGAAGGCGCTGGTCGACGATCTGCTGACCTTGTCGCGGCTGGAGGGCAGCCCACCGCCGTCGGCGAGCGAAACCGTTGCGGCATCGAGCCTGATGGAGCGGGTCGCCCAGGAGGCGCGAGCGCTGTCCGAGGTGCTGTGTGCTTCGGCCGGTCGTGGGCACGATCTATCGTTCGCTGGGGGCGAAGATTTCGCGATCGCAGGATCCAGCACCGAGTTGCGCAGCGCCATGGCGAATCTGGTCAACAACGCGGTGCGCTACACGCCGCCCGGCGGTTTGATCCGCGCCCGATTCACGCTGCTGGCGGGCGGGCGGGCCGAATTTTCGGTACAGGATGGCGGGCCCGGAATTCCGCCCGAGCACCTGCCGCGCCTGACCGAGCGCTTTTACCGGGTCGACAGCAGCCGCTCGCGAGAAACCGGCGGCACCGGCCTGGGCCTGGCGATCGTCAAGCACGTGGCGCAGCGCCACGGCGCCGAACTCAGGATCGACAGCGCGCTGGGCAAAGGGTCGCGCTTTTCGATCGTGTTTCCGGCTGGGCGGGTCAGGAAAATTACGGCTTCCGCGGCGTCAACGACGGGTGCAGCGCTGCCTGGTTGATCGGAGGAGGCGGCTCGGAGCAGCCGGCGAGCCTATAAGGGTCGGACCTGTGCCGCCCGCGCTTTCCTACTCGGTCTCGATCACTTCGACCTCGTTCTCATACACGTCGACCCGCTTGTCGTACAGCGGAATCGTGGTGCCGTTGACCCGATTGGTCACGAGCTTGGACAAGTCCACGTCGGCGATCACGATCTGCTCCATGTTGGCAACGCCCTCGGCCGCGATGCCGTCGCGCGCGAACGGAAAGTCCGAAGGCGTGATGATCGCGGCCTGGCCGAAGTGCAGGCCGAGGCCTTCCACCGCAAGGTTGCCCACGGTGCCGGTGACGGCCACGTAGACCTGGTTTTCGATCGCACGCGCGTGGCAGCAGTAGCGCACCCGCCAGAAACCTTGCCGGTCGTCGGTGCAGGACGGCACGAAGATGATGTCCGCGCCTTTTTCGCAAACCTTGCGCGCGAGTTCGGGAAACTCGATGTCATAGCAGATCAGGATCGCGATGCGGCCATGCGGCGTGTCGAACACGCGCAGGTGCTGGCCGGGGTCGCCCTTCCACTTTTCCTTTTCCCAGCGCGTGAGGTGAATTTTGTCCTGCGTCAGCACGTTGCCTTCGGGCGTGAACAGGTAGGCGGTGTTGAGCAACTGGTCTTCCACGATGCTCGGGTGGCTGCCGCCAATAATGTGCACGCCCCAGGTCGCGGCCAGCTCCTTGAACAGGTCCACGTAGCGGCTCGTGTACTCGTTCATGTTGCGCACCGCGCGGCGCAGGTTGGAGGTGTCCATGAACGACAGCAGTTGCGTCGTGAAAATCTCGGGAAACAACACGAACTGCGGCTTGTAGTCGCCCGCGGCCTTCATCACGAAGCGCACCTGGTTCTCGAAGCCGTCCCAGTCCTTGATCGAGCGCAGCAGGTACTGCACCGCGGCGATGCGCACGGTGGTGGGAACAGGTTTGTGCGCCGGATCGCGCTTCAGATCTTTGACGGTCATGGGGTGGTTTTCGTGGCAGGTTGCAGGCTGGCGCGTTGCAGTTCGGTGGGTTGCTCAGGGTCGTAATGGGGGTTGAGCCAGACGATCAGCGATGCATTTCCGTGCGACTCGTCGTCCTCGGGAATGTAGTGCTTCATGATGCCGCAAAAGCGAAAACCCTCGCGCAGTTGAAACCCGAGCACCGGGTCCGCGATGTCGCCCCAAAGCACCTTCTTCGCGTACAGCTCAATCGGCATTTGGTCCGCCACCTTGCCGTAGCCCGGAAGGCGCCCGCAAGCCATGATGCGTTTCAAGTTCAGCTTCTCGCACAGGCGTCGCCGACCTTGATAGAGCGCGTGGCCGACCCGCTTGCCACGCAACCGCGGGTCGACGAACACTTCGGCGCCGTAGAGCGTGAGTCCGTCAGGGTTGTGGGTGTCGAAGGTGCCGGCGGCGGTGATCTCGTCCCAGCTATGTTCGTCGGCCCATTCATCCCAGGCAATGACGAGCGAACTCGCGCAGCCGACCACCCTGCCGTTGAGCACGGCGGTCAACTGCCCGGCTCCGAAACGCTCGATCTGACCGAGCAGCACGTCCCGTTTCCAACCCGGAATGTCGGGATAGACCTGGGCTTGAAGGCGCACCAGCGTGTCGACGTCGGCGGCTGTTGTCTGACGAATAACCAGTTGTGGCATGGGGGCGATTATCCGGGCGAGCCGGCGCGGCGAAACACCAGCACATCTTCGTTGTTGTCGCCGGGCCTGCGGAACCGCCCGAACTCGGTCCAATGGCCCAAATCGAGCGCCGCTCGCAGCGCGTCGGCCGCGTCGGCGTCCGCGATCAACCACGGGCATTCGGTAAAGCCGCCGGCTGGCTGCAGCTTCAGCTTGCCGTGGAAGCGAAAAGCGGCAATTTGCGCGCGCGTCATGCCGAACACTTCGACGCAACTGGGCTGGTCCATGATCGACACCACGCGCCGCACCAGCGGCCCGTAACTGCGCGCGTAGTCGAACACCGGCAGCCACAAGGTGGTCAAAAGCAGCCAGCACAACACCGTGCCGCCAGCCGGAAGCACCAGGCTTTTCCAGATTGCGG
>JBDTRV010000151.1:0-6407 GCA_039931475.1 Burkholderiales bacterium
CTTGGTCATCTTGCCCGCGATCACACCGGCCATGTAGGCGCCTTCGTAGGTGCGGCTGTCGTAGGCGCGCAGGTTCTCGGCGCTCTTGTAGCCGGTCGCATGCTCGAACTTCACGCCCGGGTTGTCGGCGGCGACCTTGAGCATCGGCTCCATGTAGCCGAAGGTGGTGCCGAAGACGAGCTTGTTGCCCTGCCCGACCATGTCGCGGATCACCCTTTCGGCGTCGGCCGACTCGGGCACGCTTTCGACGTAGCTCGTCACCACCTTGCCTGCAAACTCCTTTTCGACCTGCTTGCGCGCCTGGTCGTGCGCATAGCTCCAGCCGCCATCGCCCACCGGGCCGACGTAGGCGAACGCGATCTTGAGCGGCCCGGCGCTGGCCTTGGCGGGCACCTGCACCGGTGTCGGAGCGGACGATGGCACGGTCGATGCCGACGGGCCGATGGTCGCGGTCGGCGCTGTCGGCGCTGTCGCTGCCGGTGCGGCGGGCGCCGCCGCTTTGGGAGCCGGCTCCTCCTTGCCGCAGGCGGTCAACGCACCGGCTGCGATGGCGGCAAGCGCGAAGGTCCTCAAGAGTGAGCGTTTTTGTGCGTTCATCATGGCAAGCGGGTCCTCGGGGTGAAGTTGAAGGCGACGAAAAGATTATGAGCCGGGGTGGAACGTCTTCCCGAGCGACGCGGGCATGTTCGCGCGGATCCATGCCGGGTTGCGCGAGATCAGCGCCAGCACCACGATGGTCGCAAGATACGGCAGCATCGCGAGCAGTTGGCTCGGCACGTGCACGCCGGAGCCTTGCAGGTGGAACTGCAGCATCGTGACACCGCCGAACAGATAAGCGCCCAGCAGCACCCGCGCCGGCCGCCAGGTCGCGAAAGTGGTCAGCGCCAGTGCGATCCAGCCGCGGCCCGAGACCATGCCTTCGACCCAGAGCGGCGTGTAGACGGTCGAGATGTAGGCACCGGCGAGTCCGCACAGAGCGCCGCCCGCAACCACCGCCAGGAGCCGAATCCGCCGCACCGGATAGCCGAGCGCATGGGCCGCCTGCGGCGACTCGCCGACCGAACGCAGCACCAACCCGCCGCGCGTTCGGTACAGGAAATAGACCAGCAACGCGGCCAGCGCGATCGTGAAATAGACCATCGGATGCTGCCGAAACAGCGCCGGCCCGATGAAAGGCAGCTCTCCGAGCACCGGAATGTCAAAGCGCGGCCGATCCGGAATCCGCGCCTGCACGTAGTTGATGCCCACAAACGCCGAGAACCCGACGCCGAACAGCGACAGCGCGAGGCCGGTCGCGTACTGGTTCGTGTTGAGCCAGACCACGAGCCAGCCAAAGATCGCCGCCAGCAGCGCCCCGGCCGCCATGCCGGCCGCGAAGCCGAGCCACGGATTGCCGGTGTTCGCCACGGTCGCGAAGCCAGCGATCGCGGCGCACAACATCATCCCTTCCGCGCCCAGGTTCACGATGCCGGCCTTCTCGTTGATGAGAAGGCCGAGGGACGCCAGCGCGAGCACGGTGCCCGCGTTCAACGTGGACGCGATCAAAAGCGCATACGGCTCCATCAGCGCGCCCCAACCGCCGGCCGGCGCCAGCGGATCCGGTAGGCGATCAACGTGTCGCACGCGAGCAGCGCGAACAGCAGCAGCCCCTGGAACACGCCCGAGAGCGACTTCGGCAACCCGAGCCTTGACTGCGCGAGTTCACCGCCGATGAAAAACATCGACAGCAGCACGCTCGAGAGCACCATGCCCACTGGATGCAGCCGGCCGACGAACGCAACGATGATCGCGGCGAAACCGTAGCCGACCGGCATGTACGGCGTGAGCTGCCCGACCGGCCCTGCCACCTCCAACGCGCCCGCCAGACCCGCCGCGCCGCCGGAGACGAGCAGTGCAGTCCACAACGCGCGCCGCGACGAGAACCCCGCATAGCGCGCCGCAGCCGGCGCCAGCCCGCCGACCTGTTGCGCGAAACCGGCGCGCGTGCGAAACAGGAACACCCAGAGCAGCGCCGCGCCGACAAGCGCGATCGGCAACCCGATCGTCACTCTCGACCCCTGCAGCAGCCGCGGAATTTTCGTAATGGCCTCGAACGTTTTGGTCTGCGGAAAGTTGTAGCCGGCCGGATCCTTCCACGGCCCGTAGACCAGATAGCCGAGCACCTGGATCGCGACGTAGACCAGCATCAAGCTGACCAGAATCTCACTCGCGTTGAAGCGATCCCGCAAAAGCGCCGTGATGCCGCCCCAGACCATGCCGCCCGCGATGCCCGCAAGCAGAATCGCGCCAACGATCCACCCGCCCGTGCCCGGCCCGGCCAGCAGCGCGACGCCGCCCGCGCAGACCGCGCCGATCACGTACTGCCCTTCCGCGCCGATGTTCCAGACGTTGGAGCGAAAGCACACCGCCAGTCCGAGCGCGATGATCAAGAGCGGCGTCGCCTTGACCATCGTTTCGCCCAACGCATAGCTGGACTTGATCGGCTCCCAGAAGAACACCGAAAGGCCGCGCGCCGGATCGACCCCGAGCGCGACGAACATCGCCACGCCGATCGCGACCGTGATCGCCAGCGCAAGCGCCGGCGAGCCGAGCGTCCACAAGCCGGATGCGTCGGGGCGCGGTTCAAGCCGCAACATGGCTGTCCCACACGCTGTCGTGAACGGTTGGCCAGAGCCCGCTCATCCATTCGCCGATCAGCGCCACATTCGCATCGGCACGCTCGATCGGTGGCGAAAGCCGGCCCTTGGCCATCACCACCAACCGGTCGGCAAGCTCGAACAACTCATCCAGTTCCTCGCTCACCACCAGCACAGCGCACCCGGCGTCGCGCAGCCGCAGCAGCTCGCCGCGAATCTGCGCCGCCGCGCCCACGTCCACGCCCCAAGTCGGCTGCGAGACGACTAAAAGCTTCGGCTGTGCGCTGACCTCGCGTCCGACGATGTACTTCTGCAAATTACCCCCCGACAGCGACGCGGCAGGCGCGAATTCGCCCGCCGCCTTGACCTTGAACTGGGCCACGATCGAGCGCGCCTGTTCGCGCAGCGCAGCGGTGTCGATCAGCCCCAGCCAGCCGACCGACTCGCGCCGCGTGAGCAGCAGGTTCTCGGCAAGCGACAAAGACGGCACCGCACCGCGCCCGAGCCGCTCCTCCGGCACGAAGTGCAGCCCGAGCGCGCGCCGCTGGTCGACCGAAAAACGCCCGGCCGACTTGTTGAACAGGCGCAGCGTCTTCTGCGGCATGCGCCGATCTTCGCCCACGATCACGTCGAGCAGTTCTTTCTGCCCGTTGCCTGAAACACCGGCCAAGCCGACGATCTCGCCGGCGCGCACTTTGAGCGACACCATGTCCAGGTCGACGCCGAAGCCGTGCGCGCGAGGCAGGGCCAGCCGATCGACGAACAGCGCGGTCTCGCCCGGCGCCTTGCGCTGGTGCACCAACGCCGGCGGCTCGGTCCCGATCATCAGGCGTGACAGCGACGCATTGCTTTCCTGGCGCGGATCGCAAACGCCCGTCACCCGCCCGGCGCGCAGCACGGTGCAGACACTGCACAGCGCGCGGATCTCGTGCAGCTTGTGGCTGATGTACAGGATCGACACGCCCTGCTCACTCAAATTGCGCAGGACCTCGAACAGCCGGTCCGCCGCCTGCGGCGTGAGCACCGAGGTCGGCTCGTCGAGGATCAACATGCGCGGCTCGGTGAGCAGCGCGCGGATGATCTCGACCCGCTGCATCTCGCCCACGGAAAGGGTGTGCACCGGCCGCAGCGGGTCGACGTCAAGCCCATATTCGTTCGCCTTGGCCACGATGCGCTCGGTCAGATCGGCAAGGCCGGGCTGGCGCGCCAAGCCGAGCCAGACGTTTTCGGCCACGGTCAGGGTGTCGAACAGGTTGAAGTGCTGGAACACCATGCCGATACCGAGGCTGCGCGCGTGCTGCGGGTCGCGGATGCGCACCGGCGTGCCGTCGACCCTGATCTCGCCCGCATCGGGTTTGACCGAGCCGTAAATGATCTTCATCAAGGTGGATTTGCCCGCGCCGTTTTCCCCCAGCACCGCGTGGATTTCACCGGGCGCGACGGCGAGCGAGATGTCGTCGTTCGCGAGCACGCCGGGGTAGCGCTTGCTGATGCCTGAAAGCGAAAGCCGCGGCGGCGCGCCAGCGGGCAAGCCGCTGCGCGGGCCGGCACTGGGCACGGGTGGCTGGGTCTGGGTTGGGCTGCTGGCGTTCATCGCTCGATTTTCACGTCATTTTGAAGCAAAAAATGGCCTTCGCCGCGCGTCCAATGGTGATTTTCAGCTATCAATTTGGTAGTTTTCAGCCCATCGACCACCGTCGGATACCAAAGCGCGAGCCGCAGTTCGCGCTTCATTCGGGTGTTGGTCATGCGCCGCGACTCGCTCATGAACGACAGCAGCGCGGGCGACAGCTCGGTTTGCGCCTGTGCACGGGTGATGCGCGGAGCTTTGGGCAAGCCGAACAGGTCGGCCGCCAGATCGAACCACTCGCCCATCGTGAGCCGCGTGTCGTCGTTGACGTTGATGACCCGCTGCGGCCGGCCGCGCCAGAGCGAAGCGAGGCAGGCGCGCGCCAGATCGTCGGCGTGGATGTGGTTGGTGAACACGTCGTCTTGCGGCACCAGCGCCGGCGTGCGCTTTTCCAACCGTTCGCGCGGCGTGCCGCCTTCGCGGTTCAGCGCGTAGATACCGGGGATGCGCAAAATGGTCGACCGCACGCCGGCCCCGCGGCCGAACTGCCGCACGCGCCGCTCGGCATCGAGCCGCCGTTTGGCGCGCGCGGTCGAAGGCGCCGGCGTGCGGGTTTCGGCAACCAGCGCGCCCGCGCAATCGCCGTACACGCCGCTGGTCGAGCCGTAGACCAGCGCTGTTGGAGCGGTTCGACGCCGCAGTGCGAGCAGCAACGAGCGGATGCGCGGATCGCCCGGCCCCTGGCCCGGCGGCGGCGCGAGGTAAAGAACGCGATGGGCAATGCCGGCCAGCCGCCGCAAGCTCGCCGCATGGTCGAGGTCGCCCGCAAGCGGCGTCGCACCGGCACGGCGCAACTCGGGCGCACGCGCGGGGGTCGAAGTCAACGCGAACGAGCGCACCCCGCGCGGCGCAAGCCGCAGTACGCGCAAGCCCACGTCGCCGCAGCCGACGATCAAAAGGCGCTGGCGCCGAAAGCGCGCGGGCCTCGCGCCAAGCAATTGCCTGCCGGCCGCTGCGAAGAGACCGGCTCGCCACCTCGGAGGGCAGGCGCCGGAGTCGGCGGCGAGATGCCGACGTCCGCTCGGGTTTTGATCGAAGGGCAAAATGAATCGAAGGACAGCCACTGTTCGCCCGAAGGATACAAGCCACGTGAGTGCCGACCCGACCTCCCCCGCTCCCCCAGCACCGTTTCAGATCACCGTGCAACCAAGTGGCCGCACCTTCCCCGCCGAGCCGGGCGAGGCCATCCTCGCCGCCGCGATCCGGCACGGCATCGGCCTGCCCTACGGCTGCAAGGACGGCGCCTGCGGCAGTTGCAAGTGCAAGAAGCTCGAAGGCGAGATGGAGCTCGGCCCGCATCAGAGCAAAGCACTCTCCAAGGAAGAACGGGCGCAGGGCCTGGTGCTGACCTGCTGCGGCATTGCGCTGTCCGACGTGGTGCTTGAAGCGCGCCAGGTCACCGACGAATCGGCGTTTCCGATCAAGCGCATGCCGTCGCGGGTCGCCGCGCTCGAACGGCTGTCGCACGACGTGATGCTGATCCGGCTGCAACTGCCGGCCAACGAAAATTTTCGCTATCACGCAGGCCAGTACATCGAGTTCATCCTCAAAGACGGTGCGCGTCGCAGCTATTCGATGGCGAACGCCCTGCACAACGGCCCGAAGCTCGAACTGCACCTGCGCCACATGCCCGGCGGCGTGTTCACCGATCAGGTATTCAATGCGATGAAGGAAAAGGAAATCCTGAGAGTCGAGGGGCCGTATGGCAGCTTCTTTCTGCGCGAGGATTCCGAGAAGCCGATGATCCTGCTCGCCTCCGGCACCGGTTTCGCGCCGATCAAGGCGGTGATCGAGCAGATGCAGTTCAAGGGGATCGACCGGCCCGCCACGTTGTACTGGGGCGGTCGGCGGCCGCGCGATCTTTACATGGAAGGCTGGGTGCGGGAGCGCTTGCAGGAGATGCCGAAGCTGCGTTACGTGCCGGTGATCTCGGACGCGCTGCCCGAAGACGGCTGGAGCGGCCGCACCGGTTTCGTGCATCGTGCGGTGCTGGAGGACTTTCCGGACCTCTCAGGCCATCAGGTCTACGCCTGCGGCGCGCCGATCGTGGTCGATTCCGCGCGCGACCAGTACCCATCGCAAGCTGGCCTGCCGCCCGAAGAGTTTTTTGCCGATGCGTTCACGACCGAGGCCGACAAGGC
>JBDTRV010000152.1:0-6392 GCA_039931475.1 Burkholderiales bacterium
GGTTGCGCCCCGTTTTTGCGCCAACGCATGCCCTACCTCGAACTACAAAAAATAGCCAAACGTTTCGGCGATGTGCAGGTCGTGCAGGAGATGAGTCTTTCGGCCGCTGCCGGTGAGTTCATCGTATTGGTCGGCGCTTCGGGCTGCGGCAAGTCGACCACCTTGCGCATGATCGCGGGACTGGAGGTGCCGACCTCCGGCCGAATCGTGATCGACGGGCGCGACGTGACCCGCGCTACGCCGGCTGATCGCGACATCGCGATGGTGTTTCAGAACTACGCGCTGTACCCGCACATGGACGTGGCCGAAAACATGAGCTTCGCGCTCGATCTTTCGGGCACGCCCAAATCCGAAATCGAAAAGCGGGTGAATGCCGCGGCCAAAGTGCTGAGCATCGATCACTTGCTGAACCGAAAACCGAAGGAGCTATCGGGTGGACAACGCCAGCGCGTGGCGATGGGCCGCGCGATCGTGCGCGAACCCAAGGTGTTTCTGTTCGACGAGCCGCTTTCCAACCTCGACGCGAAGCTGCGCGGCCACATGCGGATCGAAATCGCGCTGCTGCACCGGCGGCTTGGCAAGACCACGGTTTACGTCACGCACGACCAGATCGAGGCCATGACATTGGCTGATCGCATCGTGGTGATGGACCAGGGCCGCATTCAGCAGATGGGCAGCCCGGACGAAGTGTTCAACCGGCCGGTGAACAAGTTCGTTGCCGGTTTCATCGGAAGCCCGACCATGAATTTCCTCGATGCGAGCGTGGCTGACGGTGCGGGCGAGTTGCGCTTCACCGGCGACGGCTTCAATTGCGCGGTGCCACATTCGATGCAGGCCGCGGCGCGCCCGCTGATCGGCCAGAACGTCGTCGTCGGCGTGCGGCCGCAGTCGATTCGCATGGGCGAGGCCGCGGGAGCATTGGCGATCCAAATGCAGGTCACCGTGTGCGAATACCTTGGCACCGAAAGTGTGCTCAGTTGCTCGCTGCACGGCGACGCGGCCGATGAAGTCACTTTCACCGAGGCGGGCAACCACAGCAAGCTGGTCGGCGAGACCATCACCGCTCACGCGCCGGTCGAAAGCCTTTATGCATTCGAGGCCGGCACGCACGGCCGCTCTCTCTCCACATTGGTCAGTCAACATTAGTCTTTCATCAATAGCAAGAGAAAAGGAGACAACCCTCATGAAACGTCGTCAACTGATTCAAGGCGCGGCAGCAAGCGCGGCGCTCGGCCCCTGGGTCCACACCATGGCCCAAGACAAGTACGCCAAATACAAGGGCCAGACCATCGTCATCAACTTTCCGGCGCATCCGCATTACGACCAGGCCGAAAAGCTGTTTTCGGAATTCACGGCCGAGACCGGCATCAAGGTCGAGCGGGACAAGATGCAGTACCTGCGCATGAAGGACAAGCAGACGCTGGAGATGGGCAAGAGTCAGGGCGACTACGACGTGATCGTCTACGTCGTGATGTGGAAGACCGAGTACGTCAAGAAGAACCTTCTCGAGCCACTCAATCCCTTCTTCGAGAACAAGGCGCTGGCCGATCCGAACTGGGACCAGAAGGACATCATCACCAAGTACTGGGAGACCAATGCGCTGGTGGGCGGACCCAAGATGTACCTGCCCGGCCCCGGAGCGCAGCCCTATGGCATTCCGTTTGGCGCCGAAACCGGCGTGCTTGGCTACCGCACCGACATTTTGGAGAAGCACAAGATCGCGCCGCCGGTCACGTACGACGATCTGCTCAAGGCCTGTCACATCATCAAGGACAAGGAAGGCATCGGCGGCCTGACCTCGCGCGGGCAGACCGGGCACCAGGTGACGGCCGCATGGCTGCTGCACCTGTCGCCAAATGGCGGCGAAGTGTTCGACAACGATTTTCATGCGGCATTCAACAACCCGCAGGGTGTGAAGGCGGCCGAGATTTTGAAAGAGATCGTCGAAACCGGCCCGCCCGGCATTCCGAGCTACGGTTTCGGCGAAATGCAGAACGCCTTCCTTCAAGGTCAGGCCGCGATGTACCTCGATTCGATCTCGATCTTCGGCCCGGCGCAGGACCCGGCCAAGAGCAAGATCGTCGGCAAGGTCGGCTATGTGGTGCATCCGAAGGGCACCAAGCATTCGGCGCAAAGCGGCGGCTTCGCGATGGCGATTCCGAAGAACGCGCGCAACAAGGATGCGGCGTTTTTGTTCATGGAGTGGATGACGACCAAGAAGGCCGATCTGAAGATTTCGCTGGCCGGCGGCAACGTCAATCGCCTCTCCACGCTCGACAACGCCGAGATGCAAAAGAAATACGCGATCGAGGTGCCGGCGCTGCGCGAATCGCTCAAAATTTGCAACCCGGACTGGCGCCCGCTGATCCCCGAGTGGGACCACATCAGCCAACAGATCCTCGGCCATGCGCTGCCGGATGCGATCAGCGGCGGCAAGTCGGCCAAGGCCGCGCTCGATGCGGTCGTGGGCGACGTGGAAGAGGTAGTGCGCAAGGGTGGATGGCTCAAGACCTGAGTGAGCTCGCGCGATGACCTTGGGTCTTGCCTGACCACGCACACATGACGGCCGCCTCCCCGCCCGAAATCCTGCCGATCGCCAAGCCGGTCGGGGCGGTGCGAGGCCGGATGCCGGGCGGAGGCTGGATCAGCTCGGCCTCGATGGCGCGGTTGACGCCCTACGTCTACATCCTGCCGGCGGTGCTGGTGATGATCGCGGGCCTGGCTTACCCGATCATCGAAGCGGTGCGGCTCAGTTTCTACGATTGGCCGATGGGCACCGACTTCGACACGACGGCGAAGTTCATCGGCCTCGACGCCTTCGCGCAGATGCTGCAGTCGTCTCAGGTGTGGACGTCGATGGGGATCACCATTGCGTTCGTACTGATCGCGGTCACCGCCGAAATGGTGCTGGGCATCGCGCTCGCGCTGTTCCTCGAAAAGCCGGTGCGCGGCATGCGATTTTTTCGCACCATCTTCGTGCTGCCGATGATGATCGCGCCGATTTGCGTCGGCCTCATCTGGCGTTATATGTTCGATGCAAGCTTCGGGCCGATCAACCAGGCGCTGGCGTGGATCGGCGTCGAGCCGCACGCCTGGCTCGCCGAGCCGGTGCTCGCGTTCTCGGCGATGGTGGTGACCGACATCTGGCAGTGGACGCCGTTCGTGCTGATCATGGTGCTCGCGGGCTTGCAGGGCCTCGATTCGAGCGTGATGGAAGCGTCGCGCATCGATGGCGCGAATTGGTGGCAACAGATCATCCGGGTGAAACTGCCGATGATCAAGCCGATCCTGATTGTCACCTTGCTCGCGCGGATGATCGACGGCTTCCGCGGGCTCGAGGTGATCTACGTGATGACTTTCGGCGGGCCGGGCCAGGCGACCGAACTGTTCTCGCTGCACATCTTCAAGGCCGCGTTCATCAGCCAGAAGCTCGGCTATTCGGCCGCGCTGTCGATCCTGCTGCTCGTGATCGTGTCGATCCTGTCGGTTGCGATTTTGTTGATCGCCAATCCGCTCAAGGCGAGCAAAAGCTCATGAGCCGACGACCCGCATCCAAGGCGCGCAGCGCAGTGAGCCCCGCGGAGGTTTCTCGATGAGCAATCCTGAAGCAACGCCGCGCGGCTCGCCGCTGCACTATGTGGTGCTGATCCTGCTGTCGGCCGCCTGCCTGCTGCCGCTCGTGATCCTGTTCTACACGTCGGTCAAGACCCAGGCGCAGATCTTCTCGACCAGTTGGTCCTGGCTGATCGTGCCGACGATGGACAACTACACGTCGGTCATCCAGAACAACAACATCGAACGCTACATGGGCAACAGCCTCAAGATTTCTCTTGCGGCCACGCTCATCACGTTGATGCTCGGCACCATGTGCGCCTATGCGATGGCGCGTTTTCGCTTTCTGGGCCGCGAACCGCTTTCTTATTCGACCTTGATCCTGCGCACCCTGCCGCCCGCCGTGCTCGCGGTGCCGGTGTTCGTGATCTGGCAGGCCTGGGGCATCGGCGACACGCTCTCGGGTGTGGTGCTGGTGTATGTGGCGCTGAACCTGCCCTTCACGATCTGGCTTTTGTACGGCTTCATCGACCAGTTGCCGATCGAGCTCGAGGAAGCCGCCGCGATCGACGGCTGCGGGCCGTTTCGCGTGTTCTACAAGATCGTGCTGCCGCTGCTCAAGCCCGGCCTGGCGGCGGCCGCGATCTTCACCTTTCGGCTCGCGTGGAACGAATTCATCCTGAGTTTCATCCTCACCAACCGGATCACGCGCACCCTGCCCGCCTCAATCTCGAACTACATCACCGATACCGGCGTGCAATGGGGCGAGATCATGGCCGCCGGCATGCTGATTGCGCTGCCGCCGCTGATCTTCACCTTCGTCGCGGCCAAGCAGATCATCACCGGGCTGACCGCCGGCGCCGTCAAGGGTTGAGTCAGCCGCCGATCTTGACTGCGTTCACGGCCGATGCAGATATTGTTCGCGCTCCGACGCAGTGGCCAGCAACTGCGCGATGCCAGTGTCCAACGTCACCAGCTTGACCTCATGAACGATGGCGGTGGTCAACAAATAAGCATCCGTGATTTGCCGGTGGCCGACCAGACCGCCGGTGCAGCAACCGAGCACTTCCTCGAACCCGAAATCCATCGCCAGAAAGCTGTGCCCTGGATGCGCCGTGTTGCGCAACAACAAACCGGCCACATCGCTCACGGCCAAAGGATGCGGAGAAAAGCTCGGCTGCAGCAGCACCCGCACGAACGCGGCCTGCGTGAACGCGGTGGTCGACCAGCCTGCACTTGCGTGGCGCTTGAACCACTTCAGCATCCGTTCATGGTGCTCATGCGGCGGCCAGCCGAGCGCGATCAGCGCATTCGCGTCGAGCAGAAAGCTCATGTTGTCCCCAAGCTTGCCAAAGCGTGTGCTTCTTTCAGGGAAAGTCTTCCAACAATTCCTTGACGCGACGCGACGAGACGCGCGGCGTGTGCGCCGGCAAGTCGAACACCCAGACTCCGTTCTTCTCCTTCACCGGCGCCGGCCCTGTGCTCGCGCGCCGGATCAGCTCGGAGATGGCCTGACCAAGCCTTAGGGCGCGAGCCTGCGCATACGCCTGCGCAACGGCGAAAGCATCGTCTTCCAGGGTGATGGTGGTTCTCATGATTGATGCATCTTTGTCGTAGTGATACATTCTACCTTGCGCGGGGATCACTCTAATGCGATCAAAGGCGCGGGCCGGACGCGCAATCCTTGGTCCGCGATGGCGCACGCATATTCACCTCAGGGCTTCATCCGCGCCGGAACGGCTTCGCGTTGGCGTTGGCGTGTTGTTGCAGCTCCTGGCTTCGAGGTTCTAAACTGCACCTTCGGCACGCCGATCTCGCGGCCTTGCCATCACCTTCATCGATGCCCGGAACATGAATAAGCAAGCACTCATCAACTCGTGGGATGAGAACGTCGCGCCCTCCGCTCCCTGCCCGCCCGACCAGATGGAGCAGCGCATCGCGCGCTGGGGCGACATTCCCGCCAGCCCGCGCGCGTTCGTCGACACCTGGGTCAAAGGGCACGAGCGCACGCTCTACAGCGTGATCGGCTCCGGCGTGACGGACGACCCCAACTTCAAGCCCAAGATTGCGGCGGCCGAGAACTTCCACGTCGACTTCATCGTCGCGCCAAAAGGTTGCGGCGCCGCGATGCACTGGCACGACAGCGAGGAAGTGTTCGTCATCCAGTCCGGCCGCTGGGAGATCGACTGGATCGACGGCGCGACCGGGAAGGTTCACACCACCACGCTCGGCCCACGCGACACCATCAGCGTGCCGCCGTTGGTGCACCGCGCGTTCCGCAGCCTCAACGGTGATGATCCTGTCAACGGCGGGCTGATGGTCTCGATCCTCGGCGGCAAGACGCCGGGCCGGGTCAAGTGGGACGTGTCACTGGCCGACAAGGCGAAATCGGTCGGTGCGGGTTTCGGCGCGGACGGCATGGCGGTCAAGGCCGACTGAAGGCGCGCGCATAAAAATGTCGGGCGACGGTGCTCACGGCTTCAGCGTTGGCAGGCGCGGTCTTTGGACTATTAATAGTCTGTGAAAGGGGTCCGTCGCCGCCGCCTCATGGTGGTGCTCCAAGCCGTTGCCGCCGCGACGCTTGACGCGGTACATCGCGTCGTCGGCATGGCCGACGATCGTCTCCGCATCCGCGCCGTCGTCCGGGTACAGGGCGATGCCGATGCTCGCCGTCAAGCGCAATGTTTGCGCCCGAACGATGCAGGGTTCGGACAGGGCCGAGAGCATCTTCGCTGCGATCATGCGCGCATCCGCTGCCTGCAGCACGTCGGCCAGCAGCACCAGGAACTCGTCGCCGCCGTGGCGGCTGACGGTGTCCGACTTGCGCACCACCGATTCCA
>JBDTRV010000153.1:0-6384 GCA_039931475.1 Burkholderiales bacterium
ACATCGTCCGCGCGGCCGAGCTCATCATCGAGTGCATCGAAAAGGGCAACAAGGACGCGATGCACTCTCAGCACCAACGCAACTACCGCTTCTTTGACGCGCCGGTCGGCCTCATGTTCACGATCGACAAGGTGATGGGGCGAGGATCGCTGGTGGATTGCGGCATGTTTCTGCAGAACATCATGCTGGCGGCGCGCGCCCGACGGTTGCATACCTGTCCGCAGGCGGCCTGGAACGGCTTCTCATCGATCATCCTGCCGCACATCGGCGCCGGGGCCGACGAGATGCTGCTGTGCGGCATGGCGATGGGGCATGCGGACGAGAGCGCGACGGTGAACACGTTTCGCACGCCCAGGGAACCGGCGGAGCGGTTCACGACCTGGTTGGAGTAGCGAAATTCAGAAGAAAAATGGCCGTTACCGCATGTGCAGTAACGATTGTTTGCTATTGAACGAGTAGCGTTTGGCTCGGCTCCGCAAACGAGGAGCCCTGCGGCAATTCAAGACCCATCAATCTTGCAGATCGACGGTGGCAGTTTCGCCGCCTCCAATGCCGCTTGGCGTGATCTGCGTGTGCCGAAGCGCCGGAAACAGGATCACGTCGCGGATGCTCGGGCTGTCGGTCAAAAGCATCATCAGCCGATCGATGCCGACGCCGCAACCACCCGTGGGTGGCATGCCGTATTCGAGCGCGCGGATGAAGTCGTGGTCGTAGTACATCGCCTCGTCGTCGCCGGCGTCCTTGGCGGTGACTTGCGCTCGCAGGCGCGCGGCCTGATCCTCGGCGTCATTCAGCTCCGAAAAGCCGTTGGCCATTTCGCGGCCGGTGATGTACAACTCGAAGCGCTCGGTCACCTCGGGGCGATCGTCGTTGGCGCGGGCGAGCGGTGAGATTTCGGTCGGGTGCTCCATGATGAAGGTCGGCTGCCAGAGCTTGTCTTCGACCGCTTCCTCGAAGTACATGACCTGCAGGCTGGGTAGCGAGCGCTGGCTCAACCGGCCTTTCTCTTCGCTCACGCCGAGCTTCTTGAGCGCGCCGATGAGCCATGACGCGTCGTCCACCTTGTCGCGGGCATCGGTGTGCTCCTCGATCGCTTGCCGAATCGTGAGCCGTGCAAACGGCTGGGCCAAATCGACCGCGCGGCCCTGATACGTCAGTTCAAGCGAACCGACCGCCTTGTGCGCCGCATCGCGGATCAGCGCCTCGGTGAAGCTCATCAGATCGAGGTAGTTCCAGTACGCAGCGTAGAACTCCATCATCGTGAATTCGGGGTTGTGCCGCACCGAAATACCCTCGTTGCGAAAGCTCCGGTTGATCTCGAACACGCGCTCGAAGCCGCCGACGATCAGGCGCTTTAAATACAGCTCGGGCGCGATGCGCAGGTACATCGGCTGATCGAGCGCGTTGTGGTGCGTGACGAAGGGCTTGGCGATCGCGCCGCCGGGGATCGGGTGCAGCATCGGCGTCTCGACCTCGAGGAAGCCGTGCGCGACCATGAATTCGCGCATGCCGCTGATCGCTTTGCTGCGCAGCACGAAGCGTTGGCGCGCCGCGTCGTCGGTCATCAGGTCGACGTAGCGCTGACGGTATTTGACTTCCAGGTCGGCGACACCGTGGAACTTGTCGGGCATCGGGCGCAGACTCTTGGTGAGCAGGCGCAAGCTCGTGGCGTGGATCGAAAGCTCGCCGGTGCGCGTCTTGAACATCCAGCCTTCGGCCGCGACGATGTCGCCCAGATCCCAGTGCTTGAATTCGTTGTAGGCCTCTTCACCGACGCCGTCCTTCGTCACGTAGATCTGAATACGGCCGGTCGCGTCCTGCAAGGTCGCGAAGCTGGCTTTACCCATCACGCGCTTGAGCATCATCCGCCCGGCGACCTTGGCGATGGTGCGGTGTTCGGCAAGGGCTTCGGTGGTTTTGTCGCCGTGGGTCAGAAGGAGCGGCGCGGCGTGGTCGGCCGGTTTGAAATCGTTCGGAAAGGCCGCGCCCTTGCCTTGTGCTTGTGCGTCGCGAATGATTTTGAGCTTTCCGCGGCGCTCGGCGATCAACTGGTTTTCGTCGGATGCGGCGGGGATGTTTTCTTTTTCTGGCATGGGTTGGGTAAAGCGAAAAGGCTGGGGACGATTTTAGGGATGGTCATCGACGCGCACCGCCTGGCGTTCGCGGCCGCGGCGCAACGAGCGGCGCCGTTCGCCGGTCGCGCACTGAATCAGGCGGACGGCACGATGCCGTTTTTTGACAGAAGGTCGCTTACCAGTTCGAGTCGGACCAGCGGGTTGTCCAGTTCCATCAGGCGTTGCCGCGTCGCGGGAGCCATCGGCAGCAGTTCGCACCATCGGTTCGAGACCCAGCCGCAGTCGCCCAGCTCGAGCGGTTCGGCGATCGGCAGGGGGTGCGTTCCGTCCTGGCGCTCCCGCAGCGCTTCGAGCAACCGGCCCAGCGCGTCCGAAGTGCTGAGAAGATCGTCGGGCACCGGCACCTTGCCGTCGCCCGCGATGGTTTGCACCTCGGCCGTCCAGAGGCCGTGGGGCTGACGTGCACTGCGATCGATCCTGAATCGCTGGCTTCCAATGCAGCGCACGGTCAGCAGCCCGGGCTGCACGCTTTGCACCGACTCGATCGTCGCCAGGGTGCCGACCGGCCGGAATTCTTCGGTCGCATCGGGTTTGCGCACTTCGGTTCCGCGCGTGAGCAGCACCACGCCGAACGGTGCTTCGGCCTTCTGGCATTTGCCGATCATGTCGAGGTAGCGCACCTCGAACACCTGAAGCGACAGCAGGCCGTCCGGGAACAGCACGGTGCCGAGCGGGAAGAGGGGGATCTGGGTCGGCATCTGGGGTGCGGGATCGGGATCGAAAGAATGCGGCAACCGGGCCGGCGGGGGTCGATCGCTATCATCCCATGACTCACTGTCGTCACTTTCAATGCTCTATCAAATCTTCTCGTTCCTGCTCGACATCGCGATCGGCGTCCTGGGCGGCGCCTGTCTGCTGCGCGCCTACATGCAGCGCCAGCGCATTTCTTTTTCCAATCCGGTCGGGCGCTTCATCTTCGCGCTGACGGACTGGGTGGTGTTGCCGCTGCGCCGCGTGATTCCGTCGTTCGCGGGGTGGGACATGGCGAGCCTGCTGGCCGCCTTTCTGCTGTCGCTGCTCGAGCAGGCGCTTTTGTACCTGCTTGCCGACAGCTCCATGAAGCCGGCGCTGGTGCCGGTGCTGGCGCTGTTCGGACTCGCGCGGCTTGCGATCTCCGGGCTGACGGGGCTTGTGATCGTCTACGCGATCCTGTCGTGGTTTCCATCGCAATCACCGCTTTCCGACATCGTAGGGCGCTTGTGCGAGCCGCTGCTGCGGCCATTTCGTCGTCTGATTCCGCTGCTGGGCGGCATCGATCTGTCGCCGCTGGCGCTCTTGATCCTGTTGCAGGTGGGGGCGATCGTGCTGGCCAACGTGTTGCGTCAGGTGCTGCTAGCAGTCTGAGGCAAGTGCATCGCCGCGGTCGCGCTCCGCGTCAAGCGGCTGCCACCGCCGGCTGCCGCTGCAGCTGCAGCATCGAAAGTGCGTTGGCGACGGTTTTGCGCAGCGCTCGCCGATCCGAAATGAAATCGACCGCGCCTTTTTCCAGCAGAAATTCGGCGAGCTGAAAACCTTCAGGCAGGGTCACGCGAACCGTCGACTCGATCACCCTCCGCCCCGCGAAGCCGATCAATGCACGCGGTTCGGCGATCACGATGTCGCCAACGAACGCGAAACTCGCGCTGACGCCGCCGGTGGTCGGATCGGTCAGCACGCTTATGTAGGGCAGCTTCTTCTTGGCGAGACGGGTCAGCGCTGCGTTGGTCTTGGCCATTTGCATAAGGCTGAGCAGGCCTTCCTGCATCCGTGCGCCGCCGGTGGCGGTAAAGCAGATGAACGGCACGCCTTGCGCGATCGCCGCTTCCACACCGCGCACGAAGCGCTCGCCGACCACGCTTCCCATGCTGCCGGCCATGAAGTCGAACTCGAACGCGGCCGCCACCAGGCGCACGCCGTGCACCGCGCCGCTCATCACCACCAGCGCGTCGGTCTCGCCGCTGTGTTCGGTGGCTTCCTTGACCCGCTCCGTGTACTTGCGGCTGTCCTTGAATTTGAGCGGGTCGACCGGCAGCACGTCCTTGGCGATTTCATCCCGAGCTTCAGCGTCTAGAAATGCACCGAGCCGGGCCCGAGCGCCGATCCGGTGATGGTGGCCGCAGGTTGGGCAGACGTTCTGGTTTTGCTCGAGGTCGTTCTTATACAGGACCGCATCGCAGCTCGGGCATTTGGTCCACAAGCCTTCAGGCACGCTGCGGCTTTTGCGGTCGCTCTTCTGCAGTTTCGAGGGAATGAGTTTTTCGAGCCAGCTCATGTTTTTGGTCCAATCCGTTGGATTCAGGAGTCGAGAGCGCCGCGAATCTCGCGCAGGAAGTCGGCGGCTTTCCCGGCCACCTGATCGCGCGGCAAGTCCTCGATCAACTGGATGATCCTGGTTCCAATCACGACCGCGTCGGCGACCTTGCCGATCGCCCGCGCGGTCTTCGCATCGCGAATGCCGAAGCCGACGCCGACTGGCACGCCGACGTATTCGCGGATGCGCGGCAGCATCGCCTCGACCGCGGAAGTGTCCAGAGTGCCGGCGCCAGTCAAGCCCTTAAGCGAGACGTAATAGACGTAACCGCTGGCCATCTCGGACACCTGCTTCATGCGTTCGCTGGTGCTGGTCGGCGCGAGCAGAAAGATCAGGTTCAGCCCATGCGCCTTCAGTTGCGCGGCGAATTCGGCGCATTCCTCGGGCGGATAGTCGACGATGAGCACCCCGTCGACACCGGCGGCCGCGGCATCGCGCACGAGAGCGTTGGCGCCGCGTTTCTGGTCGTAGCGCTCGACCGGGTTGGCGTAGCCCATCAGCACCACTGGCGTGTTGCCGTCGCCCGCGCGAAACTTGCGCACCATGTCCAGCACCTGCGCCATGCCGATGCCGGCGGCCAGCGCCTTTTCGCCCGCTTTCTGGATCACCGGGCCGTCGGCCATCGGATCCGAAAACGGCACGCCGAGCTCGATCACATCGGCGCCGGCATCGACCATCGCGTGCATCAGGGCGGGTGTGATGTCGGGATACGGGAATCCGGCCGTCACGTAGGGAATCAGCGCCTTGCGACCGCGTTTCTTCAGCGCGGCGAAGGTGGCGTCGATGCGGGTCATGTGGCCCCCACGCTTGTCACTTCGTGTTTTGCGCTGGCCCTGCAGGCCGCTGGGCCGCCAGAGCCGGCCCTTCTTCGGGCTGTCCGAGTCTGCACTTGCGGACTCGGAGCCGCAGCCCTCAGCCCCTCGGTGGCGCGAGCTTGCTTGGGGCGGCCCGGCGCGGCGCTCACGTGGCGGCTCCCGAAGCCTGTTGCGCGCCCTTGAGCTGGTGCCCGCGCATTGAAGGCCGGTCGTAAAAATCCGCGCCGGCCAGGTCGGCGACGGTGCCGATGTCCTTGTCGCCGCGCCCGGACAAGTTCACCAGGATCGACTGATCTGCTCTCATTTCACGAGCAAGCTTCATAGCATAGGCGAGCGCATGAGCCGATTCCAGTGCCGGAATGATGCCTTCGGTGCGGCACAAATGGTGGAACGCGGCGACCGCTTCCTTGTCGGTGATTCCGACATACTCGGCGCGGCCCGATTCCATGAGCCATGCGTGCTCGGGACCGACGCCGGGGTAGTCCAGGCCGGCGCTGACGCTGTGGGTTTCGGTGATCTGACCATCTTCGTTCTGCAGGATGTAGGTACGGTTGCCGTGCAACACGCCGGCGCTGCCGCGTTGCAGCGAGGCTGAATGCTTGCCGCTGTTCAGCCCTTCGCCGGCGGCTTCGACGCCGATGAGGCGTGTGGCTTCATGCGCAAGGTAGGGATGAAAAATTCCCATCGCATTGCTGCCGCCGCCAACGCAGGCGACGATCACGTCCGGCTGCTTGCCGCCCGTCATCTCGGGCATTTGCGTGAGACATTCGTTGCCGATCACGCACTGGAAATCGCGCACCATCATCGGGTACGGATGTGGGCCGGCCACGGTGCCGATGATGTAGAAGGTGTTGTCCACGTTGGCCACCCAGTCGCGCATCGCTTCGTTCAGCGCATCTTTCAACGTGCGGCTGCCGGATTCGACCGGCACCACGGTGGCGCCCAGCAGGTTCATGCGGAACACGTTCGGGTTCTGGCGCTTGACGTCTTCACTGCCCATGTAGACCACGCATTCGAGGCCGTAGCGGGCGCAGATGGTGGCAGTTGCCACCCCGTGCTGGCCCGCGCCGGTCTCGGCGATGATCCGCGGCTTGCCCATGCGGCGCGCGAGCATCGCCTGGCCGATCACGTTGTTGATCTTGTG
>JBDTRV010000154.1:0-6376 GCA_039931475.1 Burkholderiales bacterium
CGTGCACGTGCTGTCGCCCGGCCAGAAAGTCAAGATTTATGAACCGAAGTATGCCTCACCGCCCGCCAGTGGGTCGTTTGATGCTACTAACAACGTAGCGAAAACGCCTGCGGCCAGTGCCGCGCCCGTACCCTCCGCCTCGTCCACGCCACCCGCCGGCGACGCGCCAAGCGGCATTTCCGGCGCTGCGGCGCAGCCGAAGTGATCGCGGAATGACGGCGCCTTCGGATTCGTCGGCGGACCAGCCGAGCACTGGCTTCAACCTGTCGCGCTGGGCGCTCGAACACCGCGCGCTCACTCGCTACCTGATGCTGGTGCTGATGCTGCTCGGCCTGGCCTCGTACTTCCAGCTCGGGCAGGACGAAGACCCGCCGTTCACCTTTCGCGCCATGGTGGTGCGCACCCTGTGGCCGGGCGCCACCGCGCAGCAGGTGGCCGAACAGGTGACGGACAAGATCGAGCGCACCTTGCAGGAGGTGCCGTATGCCGACAAGATTCGCAGCTACTCGAAGCCGGGCGAGTCGCAGATCATTTTCCAGATCAAGGATTCGTCTCCGGCGTCTGCCGTTTCAGGCGTCTGGTACACGGTGCGCAAGAAGGTTGGCGACATGCGGCTGACCTTGCCGCAAGGCGTGGTCGGGCCGTTCTTCAACGACGATTTCGGCGACGTTTACGGCGTGATTTATGCGCTGGAATCGGAGGGCTTCAGCTATGCCGAACTGAAGACGTTCTCCGACGACGTGCGCCAGCGGCTGCTCAGGGTGCCGGACGTGGCCAAGGTCGAACTGTTCGGCGCGCAGGAGGAAAAGCTGTTCGTCGAGGTGTCGCAAAAGCGCCTCGCGCAACTCGGGCTCGATCTGCAGACTGTGCTCGCGCAGCTCGGCCAGCAGAACGCGGTGGAGCCGGCCGGTTCGGTGCAGACGCCGCAGGACGTGATAGGAGTGCGGGTGACCGGCCAGTTCGAGGCGGTGCAGCAGTTGCGGCTGATGCCGATCCGCGGCAGCTCGGGCAATCAGTTGCGGCTGGGCGACATCGCCGAGATCAAGCGCGGCTACACCGATCCGCCGCAAGTCAAGGTGCGGCATCAGGGGCAGGAGGTGATCGCGCTCGGCGTTTCGATGACGAAGGGCGGCGACATCATTCGCCTGGGCAAGGCACTCGATGCGGCGGCGCGCCAAACAAATTTGCAATTGCCGGTCGGCGTGCGGCTGGTGAACGTGCAGGATCAGCCGAAGGCGGTTTCGCGCTCGGTCAACGAGTTCATCGGCGTGCTGATCGAGGCGGTGGCGATCGTGCTGGCGGTCAGCATCCTGGCACTCGGCCTGCACAAGGGCGGGCGCTTCGGCTGGTATGTGGATTTTCGGCCGGGGCTGGTGGTGGCGATCACGATTCCGCTCGTGCTGGCGCTCACATTCCTCGCGATGTATTACTGGGGCATCGGCCTGCACAAGATCTCGCTCGGCTCGCTGATCATCGCGCTCGGTCTGCTGGTGGACGACGCGATCATCGCGGTCGAGATGATGGTGCGCAAGATGGAGGAGGGGTACGACAAGGTTCGCGCCGCCACTTTCGCCTACGAGATCACCGCGATGCCGATGCTGACCGGCACGTTGATCACTGCGGCGAGTTTCCTTCCGATTGGCCTCGCCAAGTCGGTCACCGGCGAGTACACATTCGCGATCTTCGCGGTGACCGTTGTTGCGCTGCTGCTGTCCTGGATCGCCTCGGTATTTTTCGTGCCGTATCTTGGAACCTTGCTGCTCAAGGATCGGAAACCCGGCGCTTCGCAAGCGGATCACCATGAGCACTTCGACACGCCTTTCTACCGCCGCTTTCGCAGCACGGTGAACTGGTGCGTCGCGCATCGGTGGCTGACCATCGGTGCGACGGTGCTCACGTTCGCGCTTGGCATCGTCGGCATGGGTCAGGTGCAGCAGCAGTTCTTTCCCGATTCGAGCCGGCCGGAGATTCTGGTGGACCTGTGGCTGCCCGAAGGCTCCTCGTTCGCCGCGACCGAGGCGGTGGCCAAACGCTTCGAGCAGCGCATGCTGCGCGAGCCAGGAGTCGAATCGGTCACCGCATGGATCGGCTCCGGCGTGCCGCGCTTTTATCTGCCGCTGGATCAGGTGTTTCCGCAGTCAAACGTGAGCCAGTCGATCCTGGTGCCGACCGACCTGGCCACGCGCAACAAGTTGAACAAGGCGTTGCCCGAGCTGCTGGCAACCGAATTCCCGGAAGTGCGGGGTCGGGTCAAGTTCCTGCCGAGCGGTCCGCCGGTGGAGTACCCGGTGCAGTTCCGCGTGTCCGGACCCGATCCGGCGAAGGTGCGCGAGCGGGCCGACGAGGTCAAGGCCGTGATGCGCGGGAACGAGAGCATGCGCGGCGTGAACGACAACTGGAACGAGTCGGTCAAAGTGATGCGGCTGGAAGTGGACCAATCGCGCGCTCGCGCGCTGGGCGTCACCAGCCAGTCGATCGCGCAGGCGGCGCGCACGATTCTTTCCGGCACGCCGGTCGGCCAGTTTCGCGAGGGCGACAAGCTGATCGACATCGTGCTGCGCCAGCCGGCCGATGAGCGCAGCGCGATCACCGACATCGCCAACGCCTATTTGCCCACGGCTTCGGGCAAGGCGATTCCTCTGCTTCAGATCGCGCGGCCGGTGTTCGGCTGGGAGCCTGGTGTGATGTGGCGCGAGAACCGAGCCTGGGCGATCACGGTGCAGGGCGACATCAGCGAAGGGCTGCAGGGCGCCACCGTGACGCAGCAGTTGCTGCCCGAACTGCGGCGGCTGGGAGCCGGCTGGCGCGAGGGCGGCGACGGTGCTTACAGGATCGACGTGGCGGGCGCGGTGGAGGAAAGCAGCAAAGGCTCGGCTTCGATCGCCACTGGCGTGCCGATCATGCTGTTCTTGATCTTCACCTTGCTGATGCTGCAACTGCACAGCTTCAGCCGGTCGCTCTTGGTGTTCATCACCGGGCCGCTCGGCATTCCGGGGGTGGCGGCGGCGCTGCTGCTTTTGGACCGGCCGTTCGGCTTTGTCGCGCTGCTCGGCGTGATCGCGCTGATGGGGATGATCATGCGCAACTCGGTGATCTTGATCGACCAGATCGAACAGGATCGCGCGCGCGGCGTGCCGGTCTGGAACGCCATCGTCGAAGCCGCGGTGCGCCGTTTCCGCCCCATCGTGCTGACGGCGGCGGCGGCGGTGCTGGCGATGATTCCGCTGTCGCGCAGCGTGTTCTGGGGGCCGATGGCCGTCGCGATCATGGGCGGCCTGATTGTGGCCACCGTGCTGACCTTGCTCGCGCTGCCCGCGATGTACGCGGCCTGGTTCCGCGTGCAGCGGCCAGGGGAGGAGGCGAGCGACGGGCGGGGCGTGGGACCGGCGGCGCGGCCGCACGCGGCATAATTACGGGTTGACCAGTTTTTGCTCTCGGGCGGTCGTCTTTCGTAGTAACGAGGGGCCGCCCGAATCTGTTTTTCCCCGCGCGGGTGGCGAAATTGGTAGACGCACCAGGTTTAGGTCCTGACGCCAGCAATGGTGTGGGGGTTCGAGTCCCCCCCCGCGCACCACGACGATTCGAAGAGAAGACACCCATGACCACCACAGTAGAAAACCTTGAAAAACTCGAGCGCAAGATGACCTTGACCGTGCCGCTCGACAAAATCAAGACCGAAGTCGACTCGCGCCTCAGAAACCTCGCGCGCACCGTCAAGATGGACGGCTTTCGCCCCGGCAAGGTGCCGGTCAGCGTCGTCGCCAAGCGCTATGGCGGCTCGATCCATTACGAAGTCATGAACGACCGGGTCGGCGAGGCGTTCGCCAACGCCGCGAACGAAGCGAAGCTCAAGGTCGCGGGCCAACCGCGCATCACCGAGAAAGAGGGCGCGCCCGAGGGCGAACTGGTATTTGACGCGGTGTTCGAAGTGTTCCCCGAAGTGAAGATCGGCGACCTGGCTTCGGCCGAGATCGAAAAAGTCGCGGCCGAGACGGACGATGCGGCGGTGGACCGCACCATCGACATCCTGCGCAAGCAACGCCGCACCTTTTCCCAGCGCGCGCAAGACGCCGCCGCGCAGGACGACGACCGCGTTTCGATCGACTTCGAAGGCAAGATCGACGGCGAGCCGTTCGAAGGCGGCAAGGCCGACGACTTCCAGTTCCTGCTCGGCGAAGGCCAGATGCTCAAGGAGTTCGAGGACGCGGTGCGCGGCATGAAAACCGGCGAGAGCAAGACCTTTCCGCTCGCGTTTCCGGCCGAATACCACGGCAAGGACGTGGCCGGCAAACAGGCCGACTTTCTGGTCACCGTGAAGAAGATCGAAGCCTCACGCCTGCCCGAGGTGGACGATGCACTGGCCAAATCGCTCGGCATCGCGGACGGCACCGTCGACGGCCTGCGCGCGGACATCCGCAAGAATCTCGAGCGCGAAGTGCGCCAGCGGGTGCGTTCGCGCAACAAGGCGGCTGTGATGCAGGCGCTGATCGACAAGTCCGAGCTCGATCTGCCCAAGACCAGCGTCGAGTCAGAGATCGACCGGCTCTTGGAAAGCGCGCGCGCCGAGCTCAAGCAGCGCGGCCTGAAAGACGTCGACAAAATGGAGATTCCGCGCGACACGTTTCGCGAGCAGGCAGAGCGCCGCGTGCGCCTCGGCCTCGTGGTGGCCGAACTGGTGCGTGCCAACGACCTGCAGGCCAAGCCGGAGCAGATCAAGTCGCATATCGAGGAACTGGCCGCGAGCTACGAGAAGCCGGCCGAAGTCACGCGCTGGTATTACGGCGATCAGCAGCGGCTAGGTGAAGTGGAAGCCATCGTGATCGAGAACAATGTGACCGACTTCGTGCTCGGCAAGGCCAACGTGACCGAGAAGTCGATTGGCTTCGAGGAATTGATGGGCACGAACAGCGCGGCCGCGAACCCCGAGAACGACGCCAAAAGCGACGGCACCAAAGACGCGGCGAATGACGCCGCCTGAGAGCGCGGGTTGCAGTCTTGTTCACTGCCCTCAAATCCGAGTGATCGGCCGCCCAAGGGCCTGTTGACGCTACCAACGGGAGTGCGAAGGATGAATGCCGGGATGCAGTGCAAGGCGCGGGGAGCGCCGCATAGTTCTACTATGCAATGCGAGCCAACGCATCTCCCGTTGGTAGCGTCAACAGGCCCTAGTAGCCACCCAATGAAAGAGCAATCATGAGCGCACTTCACACAACCGGACTCGGCCTGGTGCCGATGGTGGTCGAGCAATCGGGCCGGGGCGAGCGGTCTTACGACATCTATTCGCGCCTGCTCAAGGAGCGAGTGGTCTTCATCGTCGGCGAGGTGAACGACCAGACGGCGAACCTGGTGGTCGCGCAATTGCTGTTTCTGGAGAGCGAAAATCCGGATAAGGACATTTCGTTCTACATCAACTCGCCCGGCGGCTCGGTCAGCGCGGGCCTTGCGATCTTCGACACGATGAACTTCATCAAGCCCGACATTTCGACGCTCTGCATGGGCATGGCGGCGAGCATGGGTTCGTTTTTGCTGATGGCCGGCGCCAAGGGAAAGCGGTTTGCGTTGCCGAACGCGAAGGTCATGATCCACCAGCCATCCGGCGGCACGCACGGTCAGGCGACCGACATCGAAATTCATGCGCGCGAGATCATCCGCACGCGCGAGCAGCTCAACAAGATTTATGCCGATCGCACCGGCCAGCCGGTCGAGAAGATCGCGCTCGACATGGAGCGTGATCGCTTCATGTCGGCGGAAGAAGCCAAGGAATACGGCATCGTGGATCAGGTGATCGCGCGCCGCAGCAATACTTGACGTTGGTGCCACCGGAGTCGCAGGAGGCGCCGGCGGCGCTCGCCGGAACAGCGCAGACCGACTCCCTGCAGGCAGGATCGCCGCAAGCGCTGGATGCACCGCACGAGACGCCTGAACCGCGCGCTTTGCAGTCCGAGCGGTCGCCGGTGCTGGCAGCGCCACGGGAGTCCCCTCGGCCACGGTCCCAGCGATCCGATTTGCCGCCGGAGCCCGAGTTGCTCGCTCCAGGTTCTTCGCAGTCTGAGGCAGCGCCCAAACCAGCCACATACACCGACGTCTGGCTCGACGTCGAGTCGCTCGACATCGACGCCAACGGCATCGCGCATAACGCCGAGGGCAAGGTCGTCTTCATCGAAGGCGCATTGCCGGGCGAGCGGGTAACGGCGAACGTCCATCGCAAGAAGAGCCAATGGGAAAAGGGCACGCTCACAAAGATCGGGCGTGAATCCTCGCAGCGCGTCGTGCCCGGTTGCCCCAACTTCGGCCTGCACCGCGGCGCTTGTGGCGGCTGCAAGATGCAGCATCTGCACCCTGCGGCGCAGGTCGCGGTCAAGCAGCGGGTGCTCGA
>JBDTRV010000155.1:0-6374 GCA_039931475.1 Burkholderiales bacterium
AAGATCACCGTGATGACCACCACCGCCAGCAACGGCACTCCCAGCCCGATGAAGTCGAGCAGCGACAGTTGCAGGCCAAGGAAGACGACCCCGGCACGCAGCAGCCGCCGGGTGCTGACCGACAGACCGACTGTGACCTTGGGCGTCAGGAGGCCCGTATTGGCCAGCACCACGCCCAGCAGCACCCCGGCGGTCAACGGACTGAGGAAGGGAACGAAGATGTTGATGACGAAGGCCAGCGCCGTCCCGGCCGCCGCGACGGCAATCCCGGGCAACAGTTGAACCGCAACGCTGCGGGCTTTCTCAAGCCGGCTGGCGCCCGGCGGCGTCTCGATCAGCTGGAGATCGGTGCCGGCCAGGCCGGGCAGTTGCTCACGCGCCCATTGCAGCAACTCGGCCTCGGAGACGACCGCCTTCGGGTCGCGCTCGATCACGGTTTGAAGCTCTTCGCCATGGCGCGCGTCTGGCACCGCGATCACCTTGATCGCGGTGATGGCAGGATGGGTCAGCATCGCCTCCTCGACCGTGCGCCGGTAAACGGTCAAACCGCCGCGCACGACCATGTGGGTGGGGCGGTCAATCAACACGAAATGGCCATCCTCGGCGCGCCGGACGACGACGCCGGTGTGCAACCAACCATCGTGCTGGATAGTGGCGGCGGTGAGGTCGGGCTTGCCGTAATACCCGCGCATCACGCCCGGGCCACGCACCTGAAGCTCACCGGTTGCCAGCCCTTGCAGCACCGCGCCTTCAGGCCCAACCACCCGCACTTCGACGCCTTCCACCGGCTCGCCCACCGATTCGGGCCGGCGGTCGCCCGGCTGGGCGTGCAGGAGCACCATGCCGGTTTCAGTCTGGCCGAAGCCTTCGATCGGGAGCACGCCCAACTGCTTCTCGAACTCGCTCTGCACCGCCGCCGCCAGCGGGCCGAGTTGGGAACAGACCAGCCGCAGCGAGGCGCGCGCGGCGCTTGCCTCGGTGGAATTGTCCTTGGCGGCGGAGGCCAGCGCCCAAAGCATGCTAGGCGCCGCGACGATCGTGGTGACGTGCTCGGCGGCCATCAGTTTCAACGCTTCGACCGGCTCGAACCGCGGCATCAGCACCAGCGTGGCGCCACTCGCGATGCCGGGATTGAGCTGCATCCCCTGGGCCACCATGTGAAACAGCGGCAGCGACACCAGATGCACGTCAGGCGTGGCGGGCGCGCCGTACACGGTGCGCGTGAGGGCCGCCGTGTTGTGCAGCATCGCCGCATGGGTCAGCACCACTCCGTTCGGCCGGCCGGGAAGCCGCCGGTGAAAGGAGATCACGGCCATGTCGTCGGGTGAGACCGGCGCCGCGCCGAGAGTGGCCGGCTGGGTCCGCGTGAGGCCGTCGAGCGATGTGCCGGCCGGATCGACCACGATCACCTCGCGACAGGTGGCCACCCGGCCCGCCGCCGCATGGGCCGTCGTCTGAGACGGCAGTCCGTCCGGCCCGACCACACAGATCAGCATCACCGCGCCGGAGTCCTCGAGCCGCTGGGACAGCAACTGGGAGCCGATCAGAACGTTGAGTGGGACGACCACGCCACCGGCACGCAGGGCTGCGTAGTAGCAGACCACGAACTCGATGCCGTTGAGGGCATCAATCGCGACCCGGTCACCCGCTTTCAAGCCGTGGCTGAGCAGCAGGTTGGCCGTGCGGTTGACGGCGGCGTCCAGCTCGGCGTAGGTCAGCCGGGTCGAACCGCAGACGAGCGCCGTGCGCTCTCCATGCGCAAGAGCGGACTCCGCCAGCATCTGGTCGAGCCGGGTCGGGGTTGGTCGTGGTGTCTGTCCTGGGTCGGTCGGCATATGCATCCTTTTATGGCTGGGTGTCATTGGGCGGCGAGCCGCGCTCTGGCGTCTGTCGAAGGTCAGTCGACATGCGCAACATCGTGGGCTTGGTCAGCATAGCGCCTCCGAGTGCGCTCACTCGCTCCGGTTCACCAGAAGTTGCGCGATCGCAGTGATCGCCCTGGGCAACGTTGCGGCCTCGTGGTTGACGTGCTCACTGCCGTTGTCGGCACGAAAGCCGTGGATTTCAAAGGGGCGCGACACGAGAATGCCGCATTCCACACCAAATGGCATGGATCCATGCGCTGTGTCAGACGCAATCCGGGCGCCGCGCCTGCGACTTGACCCACGCTCCGCTCCGCCACAAGCGAGGCGGCCCCGAGAGCTTGACGTAGGCGCCACCCTACAAAATCCATAGCTGCAAACGCTTGCCAGACGCGCGGAAACGGCTGTTTTTCTTGAAGTTTCGGAAGCCGCCAGGTCTCCCACGGCCAGCACCATGATGGCCGTCATCGGCGCGCTCAAAGCAACACCACGTCGTACTGCTCCGGCCCCATCGCCGCCTCGCTCGAAAGCGAAATCGGTTTGCCGATGAAGTCGCTCAAAGCCGCCAGATGCTGGCTTTCCTCGTCCAGAAACTGCTCGATGATGGCCGGCGACGCGACGATGCGGAATTCCTTTGGGGCGAACTGCCGCGCCTCGCGCAGGATCTCGCGCAGGATGTCATAGGCAACCGTGCGCGCGGTCTTGACATGCCCCTTGCCTTCGCAGACCGGGCACGGCGCGCACAGCATGTGGGCCAGTGACTCGCGCGTGCGCTTGCGCGTCATCTCGACCAGGCCGAGTTGCGAAAAACCGCCCACCATCGTCTTCACCCTATCGCGCGCCACCTGCTTGCGAAACTCCGCGAGCACCGCATCGGCATGGTCCGCGCGCGTCATGTCGATGAAGTCGGCAATCACGATGCCGCCTAGGTTGCGCAGCCGGAGCTGCCGCGCGATCGCCTGTGAGGCTTCGAGGTTGGTGCGAAAGATCGTGTCGTCGAAATTGCGCTCGCCCACGTAGCCGCCGGTGTTCACGTCGACCGTGGTCAGCGCCTCGGTCTGATCGATGATCAGGTAGCCGCCCGACTTCAGATCGACCCGGCGGCCCAATGCCTTGGCCACTTCCTCGTCGATGTTGTGTAGGTCGAAGATCGGCCGCTCGCCGCGGTACAGCGCGAGCTTGGTGGCGGCGGTCGGCATGAACTCGCGGCCGAACGCCAACAGCTTGTCGAACTGCTCGCGCGAGTCGATGCGGATCGATTGCGTGTCTTCACCCACCAGATCGCGCAGCACCCGTTGCAGCAGGTTCAAATCCTGATGTAAAAGCGACTTCGCCGGCTGGCGCAGTGCGCCTTCCCTGATGCGCGCCCAGGCCTTTCGCAGGTAGGCGATATCGTCGGCAAGTTCAGCGTCAGTCGAGTCTTCGCCGTTGGTGCGCAAAATGAAACCACCGCCCTCGCCTGCCACCAGCGCCGCGAGCCGGCTGCGCAGGGTTTCGCGCTGCGCCAGCGGGATCTTTTGCGAGACGCCGATGTGATCGTCTTGCGGCAGAAACACCAGCAGGCGCCCGGCGATGCTGATCTGCATCGTGAGCCGCGCGCCCTTGGTGCCCAGCGGGTCCTTGACGACCTGCACCATCAGCGCCTGCCCCTCGAACACGCGCTTTTCAATCGGTACCGGAGCCGTGCCGGGTTCGTCCAGCCTCGGCCCCAGCATCAGATCGGCCACGTGCAGGAACGCGGCCCGCTCGAGACCGATGTCGATGAAGGCCGACTGCATGCCCGGCAGCACTCGCGCGACCTTGCCTAGATAGACGTTGCCGACCAGCCCGCGTTCGAGCGAGCGCTCGACGTGCAGCTCCTGCACCGCGTTGTTCTCGACTACCGCGACCCGCGTTTCCTGCACCGACCAGTTCACGAGGATTTCCTGCTGCAGCGCGGGCGGCGGCACCGTCATCCTGCCTGCGGCCCGGTCCGTCACAGCTCGAATCCCGCCTGCCGAAGCAACTGCGCAGTTTCGAACATCGGCAGCCCCATGATGCCGCTGTAGCTGCCTTCGATGCGCGCGATGAACATTGCCGCGCGGCCTTGCACGGCATAGGCGCCGGCCTTGTCTATCGGTTCGCCGCTGCGCACGTAGGCTTCGATCCGCGAATCGGTCAACTCGCCGAACGTGACGCGCGAATCGCTCGTCGCTTCCAGCCGGCGCTCGCCGGCCTGCACCGCCACCGCCGTCACCACCCGATGCGTCTTGCCCGCGAGGTCGCGCAACATGCGCGCAGCGTCACGCCCGTCGCGCGGCTTGCCGTAGATCCGCTGCCCCAGTGCGACGGTCGTGTCCGCGCAAAGAACCGGCGCCATGGGTTCGCCCCGAGCCCCCAGACGCGACAGCCGGGCCATGGCCGCATCGAGCTTCAAACCGGTCACGCGCCGCACGTAGCTTGCCGGCTCTTCATCGGCCCGCACGGCCTCCAGGCGTTCCGCATCCTCTCCCGCTTCGGCCAGCAACAGCCGGCTCTCAACGCCCATCTGCTCGAGCAACTGGCGCCGGCGCGGACTTTGCGAGGCGAGGTAAATGAAGGCGTTCATGTTGCCCTCACGCTTTCCACTGCGTGTACTGCGCCACTCCCTGCGGGGGTACGTGTTCGCTTCGGGCGGCCACGCGCAGTGTTCATCTTGGAAGCGCCCTTACTCACGGTGGTACGGATGGCCCGCATTGATCGACCAGGCGCGATACAACTGCTCCATCAACAGCACGCGGGCGAATGCATGCGGCAGGGTAAGGTCAGACAAACGGATGCGCTCGTCGGCCGCTTGCTTCAAGGCGGGATCGAGCCCGTCCGGCCCGCCGAGCACGAATGCGACGTCGACGGCTTCGAACTGCCAGCGCGCAAGGCGCTCGGCCAGCGCCGCGGTCGTCACTGGCGTGCCGTGTTCATCGAGCGCAATGGTTTGCGCGTGGCTACCGGTGGCCGAGCGAATCGCCGCCTCGATCCGCTGCCGCTCTGCCGCAAGCAGAGCTTCCAGCGTCTTCGAGGCGCGCGGCTCGGTCTTGACGGTGCGGCATTCGACGCGAAGCTCGGGCGGCATCCGTTTGGCGTATTCGTCGAACCCGGTCTGCGCCCAAACGGGCATGCGCACTCCGACCGCGACGATCGCCACCTTCATCGCAACGCATCAGCCCCGGCGGGCTGTCGTTGCTGACGACTTGCGCGGGGCGGCGCCAGAAGCTGCCGACTTCCTGGCAGCGGTGGGAGCCTTCGTGCCGACCTTTTTTGTAGCGGGTGCCCTGGTGGCGGAAGACTTGGTGGAGCGCGCGCTCTCGGCGCTCTTTCTTGCGGTGCTCTTTCCGGCAGCGCTCTTTCCGGCAGCGCTCTTTCCCGCAGCGCTTTTTGCCCCAGCATTTTTTGCCTCGGCGCTCTTTCCCGCGGCCGCGCCCGCGCTTTTTCGCGACGCTTTGCCGGGCGCGTCCGAGGCCGATCGTGGCGCCGACTTCGCGCCGGCCGCACCCTTCGCAGGCGCCTTCCGAGCGGCCGCTTTCTTCGCCGCGGGCCGCGCGGGAGGCTCCGCCGGTTTGGGCGCGCCAAACCTGATGCGCACCGGCTTGTCACCCCAGAGGTCTTCCAGCCGGTAGTACTGGCGAAAGGGCGGCTGCATGATGTGCGCCACGGCCGCGCCGCAGTCGACGATGATCCATTCGCCGTTTTCTTCGCCCTCGGTGCGCGGCTTGGAAAAACCCGCGTCCCGCACCGCGTCGCGCACGCTGGAGGCGAGCGCCTTGGTCTGCCGATTGGACGTGCCGGAAGCGACGATCACCCGTTCGAACAGCGGAGAGAGATGCTCGGTGTTGAACACCTGGATGTCCTGCGCCTTGACGTCTTCCAGCCCGTCGACGATGGCGCGCTGGAGTTTCTGGATATCTTTTTTGGCGGCAGTTTCGGTGGTCATCAAGCGGTCGTGTAAAGGTGATGTTTTGCAATATAGCGCGCAACCGCCGGCGGAACCAGCGCGGCGATGTCTTCGCCGCGCGCGGCCCGCGCCCGGACTCTGGTCGCGCTGACGTCCATGCCGTCGAAGTCAAGGCGCTCGAAGCGACCGCCTTGCAGCTCGTTGGGTGGATTTTCGGGGTCAAAACTGCCGTTTCCGCTCGCTCCATGGCCACGAGTAGCTACACAAATCGTAGCAATCGCCAGCAATCCCTGCCAGTCGTGCCACCGCGTCAGCGCATTGGCCTGGTCGGCGCCGACGATCAGATGCAGCACGGAGCCGGGTGATTCGGCCGAAAGCTCGCGCAACGTATCGACGGTGTAGGTTGGCCCGCCGCGGCGGATTTCGCGGTCGTCCACAATCACCTTCGCATTGCCGGCGAATGCAAGCCGGGTCATCTCGAGCCGATGCATTGCGTCGCTCAACTGCCGCGGCTTGTGCCACGCGGCGCCAGTGGGCAGCACGTGCACGGCATCCAGAGCGAACTGCGAAAGCGCCGCCTCGACCAACGCCACGTGCGCAATGTG
>JBDTRV010000156.1:0-6330 GCA_039931475.1 Burkholderiales bacterium
GCAGCGCAAGCTGTTCTTCAACCTGCGCTCGATGAAGCAGGGCTTCAAGGCCGACGCGGCCCATGCGGACACGCACCGCGAAACCTTGAACGAGCGCGAGATCGAGTCGATGGCGCGCAAGTTGAACGTCAAGCGTGAAGACGTGATCGAAATGGAAATGCGGCTTTCGGGTGGCGACGTCATGCTCGATCCGGGCCCGTCGGCCGACGGCGAGGAAAGCTACGGTCCGATCGCGTATTTGGCTGACGCCAACCACGAGCCGACCGCGCTGATCGAATCGCGCCAGCGCGACCGGCTCGCGAGCGACGGCATCGCCACCGCGCTCGAAAGCCTGGACGACCGCAGCCGCCGCATCGTCGAAGAGCGCTGGCTCAACGTCAACGACGACGGCTCCGGCGGCATGACGCTGCACCAGCTCGCGGCCGAGTACGGCGTTTCCGCCGAGCGGATTCGCCAGATCGAGTCCGCGGCGATGAAGAAGATGAAGAAGGCGCTCGCCGAGTACGCCTGACCTAAACGATCGGCCGACATCAGGATAGGCCGACTAGAATCAACGCTTACGACGGGCCTTCCCGCATGGCGAAGCGGCCAACCGGGTCAGGTGGGGAACCAAGCAGCCCTAACTGTGGAGTCAGTGCCGGGGTCAAGGCTCGTCACCTTTTTGTGAACAACGCGGACCGAGGAATCGGCCCGCGTTTTCTTTTGTGCGCCTCGTTCGACACCGTTTCATTCAGCCCGCTGACAGCAACCGCGCCAACGCCGCCTTCCCCGCCGCGCGCCCGCTGGCAAGGCACGCGGTCAACAGGTAGCCGCCGGTTGGCGCTTCCCAATCGAGCATTTCGCCCGCGCAAAACACATCGGGCAGATCGCGCAGCATCAAACCTTCGGTCAGCGACTCAAAGCGCACCCCACCGGCGCTGCTGATCGCTTCGGCGACCGGGCGGGCGGCAGTCAGGCGCACCGGCAGCGCCTTGATCGCCGCGCTCAGCTTGTCGGGGTCGGCAAAGTCCGCCTTTCCCAGCAATTCGTGCAGGATCGCGCTCTTGATCCCGCCTAAGGAAAGCCGGCTTTTCAGATGGCTCGACAGCGACCGCGCGCCGCGCGGATGCGCGACTTCGGCGCGGACCTGCTCCAGGGTGCGGTCGGGCAGCAGATCGAGCTCGAAGGTCGCGCTGCCGTTTGCCGCGATTTCGGCCCGCAGCAACGGTGACGCGGCATAGATCAGGCTGCCTTCGACACCGGTGGCGGTCGCGACAAACTCGCCTTTCTGTCTGAAGCGCAGGCGCTGCCCACTTTCGGCCGAAATAGCGACCGACTTGAAGGGTTGCCCCGCGAACCGGCTCGCGAAGTGCTCGCTCCAGCCGCTGCGCGCCGCCGTGCCGACGTCGAAACCGCAGTTCGATGGCACCAGCGGCGCCACGTCGACGCCACGCGCTTGCAGCAACGGCACCCACCCGCCGTTCGACCCCAACCGCGGCCAACTCGCGCCGCCCAGCGCAAGCACGAGCATCCGCGCGCGGATTGCCATCGGGCCTTGCTGCGACTCGAAAGTCAACGCGCCGCGCTCATCCCAGCCGGTCCAGCGATGGCGCATGTGGAACCGCACCGCAGCGCCCGGTTCGACCGGATGGCGCAGGCGGTGCAGCCAGGCGCGCAGCAGCGGCGCGGCCTTCATGTCTTTCGGAAAGACACGGCCGGAGCTGCCGACGAAGGTGTCGATGCCCAAGCCCCGCGCCCACTCGCGCACCTGATCCGGCCCGAACGCCGTCAAGTGCGGCGCCAGAGACTCCGCTCGCTCCGCGTAGCGATCGAGCTGACGCGAAAGCGGCTCGGAATGCGTGAGGTTCAGCCCGCCCTTGCCCGCGAGCAGCAACTTTCGCCCAGCCGTCGGCATCGCGTCGAAAAGGTGCACCGGCACACCCGCTTGCGACAGCACCTCGGCCGCGATCAATCCGGCCGGGCCGGCGCCGATGACGACGGCCTGCGATTCGAGCGGGTCGTGCGAAGTTGCCTCAGTTGCGGCAGGTGCGGCCGTTACTGAAGGTGCGGCTGTAGACGCGGCCAACGCGGTTTCCGCCGCAGCCGAGGTCGACTCTTCCGATGCGTTCATCGCACTTCCACCACGGCCCCATCCGCCGTGAGGAACGCGGCGCGCACCACCGCGCCCGCATGGGCGGCTTCGAGCGCGGCGCGATAGCGCTGCATCTGCTCGATCAGTTCGGCTTGTTGCTCGGGCCGATGCGCGGATTTGTAGTCGAGCACCCACCACTCGCCGGTGTCCTTGGCGCGCACCAGCCGGTCCAGCCGAAGCACCTGACCGGCATGCGCGAGGCTGACCTCGTTGCCCTGCCAGTCAACCGCCTGCGCATCCCAGGCCCAGGCTGCGGCGCCGCCGACGATGCGTGCCGCCATCCGCGCCGCGCGCGCCGCCTGCTCGGCATCGAGCGCGAATTCGCGTGCGACCGCGCCCACCTGCACCGTGCTGAACTGGCGCGCACCGGGCAGCGCCCATTCGAGCAGACGGTGCAGCGCCCGACCCACCCGCGCTTCGGCCGATGCGGTGCGCACTGGCGATTCGGAATCAGGCGCGGAATCAAGCGCCGCAAACTCGTCATTTGCTACCGAATCAGTAGCTATAAATACAGCAGGGATGGGCAGAAATGGCAAATCCAGCATCGAAAATGTCGCTTCTGGCGAGACTTCGCCTGGCACGCCGGTCGCCAATGCCGCTCCCCCCTCGCGCGCCGCTGATGCGCCGCTGCGCAGCGCCGCCGCCACCGCCACCGCGCCGGCCGTCCCCGCTGTCTCGGCTGTCCTCGTCGCGCCCGCTGTTCCCGCTGTTCCCGCAGGCCCCGCCATCCGCGCAGCGCCCGCCGCCAGCGAACCATCCGCCTTCGACTCGTGCGACTCCATCGGCTCGCAATGCTCGGCCAGCCGCGAGCGCCAACCAGTGGCCGCGCCGCTGCCATACGGTTCGATCGAAGACAGCACGAGCCGCTCCCGCGCCCGCGTCATCGCGACGTACAGCGCGTTCAACTCCTCGCGCGCACGCGCCGCCCGCTCGGTTTCGAGCAGTTCGGCGCAGCAGTCGCTCGGCTGCTTTTCGCTCGCAAGGAAAACGAAGCGCGTTGGCGCGGCGGCTTCGCCCGGCCATTCGACCAACACGCCCATCGACTCGCCCTGCCGCACCCTGCCCTCGGCATCGAGCAGCAACACGAGCGGCGCTTCCAGCCCCTTTGCGCCGTGCACCGTGAGCAGCTGCACCGCATCGGGCGCAACGCTCATCGGCGCCTTCGGGCCCTGCGCGCTTTTGAGCGCCCGCACCAGCGCATAGGGCGTGGCGTAGCGCGCGCCATCGAGCGCGAGCGATGCCGACAGCACCGCCCTCAGATTGACCTGCACCGTCTCTCGCAGCGGCGCCGGCGCGGCGGCGGCGAAGCGAGCGAGCACGTCGCCCTCGCTGTAGATCGCGGCCAGCGCGTCGTGCGGCGGCAGCGCATCGACCAAACCCTTCCAGCGCGCCAGATTCGATGAAATTTTGGCCATTTCCGCTTGTCCAGCATCGATTTTCAGCTCTGGATTCAATAGCAAATCGAGCCAGCTCGCGCCCGGCCGCTCCCGCTTGGTCAGCGCGATTTGCACCAGTGCCTCGTCGCCCAGGCCGAACAATGGCGAGCGCAATGCGCGGGCGAGCGACAGGTCGTGCCCGGGCGACACCAGAACATCCAGCAGCGCGACGATGTCCTGCACCTCGGGTGCGTCGGCGAGCCGCCGCTTTTCCGGCTGGGTGGCGGCGATGTGGAGCAACCGCAGTTCGGCTTCGAGCGCGGCCAGCGGCTCCTTTTTGCGCGCGAGCACCATGATGTCGCGCGGCGCGAGGCCAGCCGCGATCTGCCGCGCGATGAAAGCCGCGGCCTGCCGGCATTCGAGCTGGCGCAGCGTTTCCTCGGGCAGGGTGCGCGGCTCGGTGAGGCTGTCGCGCCAGCGCGGTCCGGCGGGCAGTGTCGGGCGGGCAGCGGCGCTTGCGTCGAAACCGTTGCCGCTGCTATCGCCGCTGTTGCTGTCGCGCGGAATTTGCGGCAACTCGAACGCGCCGCCGGCAGAGTCGGACTGCGTGGTGTGGGCGCGAAAACCGCTGAATTCACCGCCCACCTGCGCCTGCTCCATCACCGAGTTGATGACGCCGATGAGTGCCGGCGCATTGCGCCGCGTGTGGTCGCAGCTCAGCAGATCGCCGCCGAGCTCCAGGGCGAACCGTTGCGCCGCGCGAAACACCTGCGGCTCGGCACGGCGGAAGCGGTAGATGCTCTGCTTGGGGTCGCCGACGATGAACAGGCTCGGCCCGTCCTGGCCACCGCCCGCGCCCGCGTAGCCGGAAAGCCAGGCGTGAAGCGCCTGCCATTGCAGCGGGTTGGTGTCCTGAAACTCGTCGATCAACAGGTGTCGCACCCGCGAATCGAGCCGCTGCTGCAGCCAGCCGCCGAGCACCGGGTCGCCGAGCATTCGCTCTGCGGCGCGTTCGACGTCGTTCATGTCGATCACACCGCGCTCGCGCTTCAACGCGGCAAATTGCTCGAGCAGCAAGCGCGAGAGGCGGATCAGGCGCTGCTGGTATTGGTGCGCATCGTGCTGGTTCTGCGCGGCCTGCACCCGCGCCAGCAGTTCCTGCGCGGCGCGCACCTGCTCTAGCCCGCGAATCTTCTCGCTGAACTTGCGCGGCGTGCCTTTTTCCGTGAGCAACGCGAGGCGAACGCCGTTGGCGTCGGCGCCGGAAAGCGCGGTTTCAAGCTCGACGCCCTTGGCCGCGAACGACGGCGCACCGCCGCCGAGCGCCTTGGCGGCGGCCAGCAGTTCGGCGCGATGGCGTGCATCTGTCAAGGCGTCGGCAGGCGCGGCCAGCGCGGCGAACTCGGGAAAGCGCACTGCCGCAGATTCCACCGAACGCTCAGCCACACCGGCCGCATCGGCCAACGTGAATTCGACCCGGCGCGCGAGCGCGCTGGCCAGCGCCTTCTGGGTCTGGTAGCGCCCGTACCCGGTCACCAGCGTCTGGTAGTCCGCACGCGCCTCGGGGCGCGCGATCAGCGCGGCATGAAAACGCCGCCAGACCTGCGCCACCAGTTCGGCATCGTCCTCGATCAGCTCGGCATTGACCGGCAGCCCGAGCGCATCGAGCAGCGACACCGGCGCCGAGCCCAGCAGCACCCAGAACCAGCCGTGAAAGGTGCGGATCTGCACCGGTCGGCCGGCATCGAGCACGGCCCGGTACAGGCCCTTGAGCTGCATCGCCTGCGCCCGCGCTGCCCGCTCGTCCAGCCCGCGCGCGACCAGTTCGCCCACGAGTTTTTCAGGCTCCGATGCGGCGAACTCCGCCAGCCACTCTTGCAACCGTTGTCGCATCTCGCCGGCGGCCTTGCGCGTGAAGCTGATCGCGAGGATTTCATGGGGCGGGCAGCCGGCCAGCAGCGCGCGCAGGATGCGCGAGACCAGCATCCAGGTCTTGCCCGCGCCGGCGCAGGCTTCGACCGCGACGTGCCGCGCCGGGTCGCAGGCGATCGCGTAGAAGCGGGCCTTGTCGACATGTCGGCCGTTGCACTCGAACGCTGGCTCGAAAGGTGGCTCGGTGGCGGCTGCCGTCATGACCAAAAGTCCTTGCGGCACAGGCCGCGCGCGGCGCAGAAATCGCAGGCGGCGCCCTCGCCCATCGGCGGCAGCGCGGCGCCGGCGGCGATGCGCGCCACGTCGCTTCTCATGCCGTCGACCAGGGCGTCGCGCAGATCGACCACGTCTTGCTGCTCGAACGTTTTGGTTTCCTTCTCGCCGATGTTCAGGTAGATCGCGGCGAACGTGTCGTCTTCGAGCAGCGCGCCGTAGAACGCGAGTTGCGTGTCTTCGTCGGGGTTCTTGATGCGCTCGCGCGTTTTGCCCTCGGCCTCGGTTTTGTAGTCGATCAACAGCGCCGTGCCGCCCGCGGCACGGTCGATCCGGTCGATGCGGCCGTGCAGGGTCAAGGTGCCGTAGCCGAGCTCGCGCGCTGCTTCGCCGGCATCGAACTGATTGCCTGCGGCTTCGTGGCTCGAAAGCCACGCGAGGTAGCCGTCGCGCACTCGGGGCCAGGCGGATGCGAACGGCAGGAATTCGGCTTCGCCCAACCCCAGTTCGCGCCGCGCTTGTTCGGCTGCTATATCGATGAGAGCAACATTTGTAGCACCGACGCGCTCAGAGGTGGCTTTTTGTTCAATTTTCAAGCCATCGTGAAAGAGCTTGAGCGTGCGGTGCAGCCAGTTGCCGAAGTCACGCTTGTCGACCTCGCTCTCGATCTCTTCCGCG
>JBDTRV010000157.1:0-6284 GCA_039931475.1 Burkholderiales bacterium
CCGCCGGTCGAACGGCCCGAAGCGTTCTTGCAAGCGCTGCGCACGGCGCTCGGCTTAAATTGAGCGGGCCGAGCGAACGCAACACAGAGATGATGCGACGCTGACTGGCGGCCGCTCACATCGTGTCCCGAGTCGCGACGGCGCACGACCCAAAGCCGCGCTTGGGGCGCCGCTGCGACTTTGGCGCGCACACAGTCCCGTTTTTGGAATAAAACCGGGCTGGTGCGCTAGTGCAGCGGTCCCCAGATAGTTGCGAAAACAATAACGTCATCAGTTTTGTGGATGTGCGCCCTTGACATCACATTCCCGGCGGACTATTCTGTTGAACATATGGTTAAACCAATTGTTCAAATAACGAACAAGAAGCACACGGCTGCTTCTTTCAGCCTGCAGGCGCCTTACCCCCGGTTGTTTCCGGACGAGGACCTGGGCGAGACCAAGGCGCAAATTCTCGAAGCCGCGTTCCGGCGGCTGGCAAACGAAGGCTATGCGCACCTGAGCGTGCGCGAGATCGCGAAAGACGCCGGCGTCAACCACGCGCTGATCAACTACCACTTCGGCTCCAAGGACCAGCTGGTGATCGAAGTGCTCGACGCCGCGAATCGCAAGCTGCTCGCGCGCCAGAAATCGATGTACTCGCAAGCCGGAGGTTTTGCGCAGAAGTGGGCCGAGGCGCGGCGTTTTTATGAGAGCGACCTGGCGTCGGGTTTCGTGCGGGTACAGGCTGAGCTGTGGGCCGCGAGCATGTCCAATCCCGATCTGCGCGAGAAGTTCCTGCCGCGCCTGGTCGCATGGCGCGACGTCGTGCTCGATGCCGTGCGCGAGGCGCTCGCGGCGCTGGAAGCGCAGGGCAAGACGCTGCCGCCACCGTTTAACGCCGAGGCGATCGCGACCTGGATTTCCGAGTTCTGGCTCGGCATGGAATTCGTCGACCTGATCGGCCGGCTGGAGGAGCGCGCCGAGCATGTCAAGGCGCTCGATGCGGTGGGGCAACTGCTCGAAGCGCTCGACACACTGGCGGCCAAGCCTGCGCCGAGAAGGAGAAAGTCATGAACTCGAAAGCGCTTCCCGTGAACTTCGCCAAAGTGGTCGGCTCGCTGCCCGAAGGCGGCAAGCTGCCGAAGAGCGCTCTGGCTCCCTACGAAACCGTGCGTCCGGTGCGCGAAAGCTTCGCCGATCGCGACGGCGTGAAGCTCTGGTGGGCGGTCTGGGGCGACAGCGGCCCCTGGATCGCATTCGCGCCACCGTTCCAGATCGTGCATTCGCAAATGCTCAAGGCCACGGTGCCGTATCTGTCGCAACACTTTCGCGTCGTCACGACCGACGGGCGTGGCAACGGACGTTCCGATCGGCCGCAGGGGCAAGACGCGTACGACTTCGAGCACTACTACGCGGACTTCGTTGCGGTGCTCGATGCGGTCGGATGCGATCGGCTCGCCGCGGTCGGCATCTCGGCATCGGCCATGACGGTGCTGCGCTTGGCGGCCGAGCAGCCCGAGCGTGTCTCGCACCTGGTGATCGCGGGCGGCTTTGCCGAATCGCTGGGCGAAGGCGAAAAGTTGCAACAACGCATGCAGGCGGAGCGCCAACTGATTGCGGGGGACTGGCCGGGCTATGTCGACCTCTTCATGGCGACCATCTTCAACGAGCCGCATTCGACCAAGCCGTTCGAGGACGGCGTGCGCTACGGCTGGGCCACCAGCGGCGAAGTCATCGGCTGGTGCCGAAACGGCTGGCTCGGCAACGATCTGCGCGACTGCGCGCGGCGCGTGCGCTGCCCGACGCTCGTCATTCACGGCGACAAGGACCACCGCGTCCCGTACGCCAGCGGCCAGGCGATCCACGCACTGGTGCCGGGCTCGCGCCTCTTGACCGTGGGGGGCGGCGGCCACGTGACCGCGGTGCGCGATCCGGTGCTGTTCAACCGCGCACTGCTCGACTTCGTGGCCGGCGCGCCGCGCAGCAAGACTTGGGTCCGCGCGATGAGCCGCGAGCGGCGCGTGCTGTTCATCTCGAGCCCGATCGGCCTGGGCCACGTGCAGCGCGATCTGGCGATCGCGCGCGAGCTGCGCAAGCTGCAACCCGATCTGGGGATCGACTGGTTCACCGTCGATCCGGCTGCTGCGTATCTGGTGCGCGAAGGCGAGCGGGTGCATCCGATCACGGCGCGGCTTGCCAACGAGAGCCGGCACTTCGAGCACGTGGCGGGCGAGCACGACCTGCATGCGTTCTTCGCGCTGCGCACGATGGACGAGATCATGGTCCACAACTTCATGACTTTCTGCGACTTGATGGCGACCGAGCACTACGACCTGGTGATCGGCGACGAATCGTGGGAGGTGGACTACTACTACCACGAGAACCCGGAACTCAAGCGCCAGCCGTTCGTCTTTCTGACCGACTTCATCGGCTGCCTGCCGGTGGAAGTAGGCGACGAGCGGGAAGCGCACCTGTGCGCGGACCGCAACGCCGACGACATCGAGCACGTCGCGCGTTTTCCGTACCTGCGCGACGCAGCGATCTTCGTCGGCAACCCGGAAGACGTGACCGAGCAAGCCTTCGGCCCTGGCATGCCGAAAATCCGCGACTGGACCGACCGCAACTTCAGCTACAGCGGCTACACCCTGCCGTTCGACCCGAAAGCGCTGGCCGATACCGAACGGCTGCGTGCGCGGCTCGGATATCGACCCGGCGAAAAAGTCGTGATCGCTTCGGTCGGCGGCACCGGCGTCGGCCGGCACCTGCTGGACAAGATCGCGCTCGCGTTTCCGCGCATGAAGCGGCAGGTGCCCGAGCTGCGCCTGATCCTGGTCGCCGGCCCGCGCCTCGCGCCTGAGCGGATTCCGCAGCTCAGCGGGCTGGAAGTGCGCCCTTATGTGCACAACCTGTTCGAGCACCTCGCGTGCTGCGACCTGGCGCTGGTGCAAGGGGGTCTGAGCACCTGCATGGAACTGGTCGCAACGCGCCGGCCGTTTTTGAGTTTTCCGCTGCAGCGCCACTTCGAGCAGTGTGTTCACGTTCGCCGGCGACTGGCCAACTACAGCGCCGATCGCACAGTCGACTACGCCGGATTGACGCCCGAGTCGTTGGCGGACCGGGCGCTGGTGGCGCTGCACGAGCCGGTGCGCTACAAGCCGGTCGAAACCGACGGCGCCGCGCGCGCCGCGCAGCGCATCGCGCAGGTGCTGGACAACCGCTGGTGGACGAGATGAGGCTATCCCCCAGGTTTCGCTCGGCTGGCGCCTTAGGCTTAGTCCACCCAACGCCGGCGGCGGCGCCTGCAACATCAGTGTCGACGTCGCGCTTGCTCATCGACCATGATCGAGAAGCCGAACGAATTAACCAAAACGATCCAAGACGGTTCAGCATGTCGACCAAGGCATCGTTCGCGAGCCAGCCCGTTGCAATACCGTCCGCCGCGATGGCTGCGCCGCCCGCCGCGGCCGGCGCGCTCGATGTGCTGTCCGACTTGCTTCGCGTCGTGCGCCTGTCCGGCGCTGTGCTGTTTCGCGGTGATCTGACGACGCCGTGGGCGTTCGAGAGCATGGACTCGTCGCAGCTCGCGCGGATGCTGCTGCCCCGTGCCAAGTGGCTCGCGCTGTTTCACGTGGTCGCCAAGGGCAGGTGTTGGCTGAAACTGCCATCGGGCCAGCATCTGGAATTGTCGCAAGGCGATATCGTGGTGCTTCCCTATGGGGACGCCCACACAATGGGAAGCGATGGCGCGCGAGGGCCGGTGCCGGTCGGCCGCCTGTTGGCCGAGAACCTGCAATGCAGTCCCGGCGTGCCGGTGGTGGTCTACGGCGGTGGCGGCGAGGCGACCGAACTCGTATGCGGCTTCGTGCACTGCGACGAACTGTTGTTCAATCCGCTGCTCAAAGGGCTGCCGGTTGCCATGCACCTGAGCGCATCCGATCGACCGGGACGATCGCTGGTCGCGACCGCGACGCAAAGCATGATCGAGGAATTGCGTTCGGCCCGCGCCGGCAGTGCCTGTGTGCTCGCCCGACTGACCGAGCTGCTGTTCGTCGAGGTATTGCGCCAGCATATGGCTGCGCTGCCGCCGCACGCTTGCGGCTGGCTAAGTGCCTTGAACGATCCGTTGCTTGGACGCGCGCTTGCCCTATTGCACGCGCAGCCGGCTCATCGATGGACCGTCGACGACCTGGTGCGCCAGCTCGGCACCTCGCGCTCGGTGCTCGCCGCGCGCTTCAAGTCGCTGCTGGGCCAATCGCCGATGCACTACCTGACCTGTTGGCGCCTTCAGCTCGCGGCGCAACTCTTGCATGACAACAAGCTGGCGCTTTCGGCGATCGCCGAGCAAGTGGGGTATGAGTCAGAGCCGGCATTCAACCGCGCCTTCAAACGCTTTGCGGGTGAACCCCCCGCGACATGGCGCGCCAACGCGACCGCCGCCCCGGTGGCTCACGCCGCCCGGCCGGCGTGAGCGCCGCCTTGCCGCAATTGCGTCGGCGCATCTGGGGGGACCGGCGTTTTAGGCAAGAGTTAGGGCGTTCCGGGCATGGCCGGCGTGCGTCGCATTGCCTACATTGGAGTCATGACCGGGGACAAGAGCGCGACATATCGAGCAGGTCTGGTCAACGGAACAGGAGAAGACGATGTTGCTTTACCGTGAACTTGGCTGGTGGTATTGGGCCGTCATCGAACTGCTATTGCTCGCAGGGTTAGCGGGGCGAGTCGAGGCTTTCCTTCTGGCGGCGATGCTCAGCATCGTGCAGGTCGTCCACTTCCGTCTTCGCGAGGGGGCCTTTGCCGCCTTCGCGGTTCAGGTGCGGCTGGCTTATGCCGGCGTGCTCGGGTTTTGCCTGTTGGCGTCGATTTTGTTCTGGCTACCGGCCTGCGGCACGCTCGCGCTGGTGTTGTTCGGCTATTGCCCCTTGGCCAGAATGATGTCCCTGCTTTCGTGGAACCGCCGCGAACCTTTGTCGTGGCGCCTGGCTCGGCGCACCTTCACGGCACCGCCGGGGCGCGGCAGCATCTTGCACGGCTTGCCGGCCGCACGCTAAAGCGTGTTATGCACGTCCAAAGAATCCTTTCTGAATCAATGCGCCGGGGGCCTGCGGCCCGGCAGAGCCGGATCCGCAGCCCGTGGTTGCATGGGCTGCGACGGGTTCACATGCTTTCGGTGGCGCGCATGTGCGCGGCGATTCCAGCGACGCGGTTGACGTTTGTCCGGTTACTGCGCCGGCAGCCGCGCCGCGTGCGCTGGCGAACCAGGGCGCTTTAGTCCTTCCAGTCAACCGAGTGAACTGCGCTTTTTCGGCGCGGCTGGCTCTTCTTTTGGTCAATTTTTGCGGCCTGCGGGCTGCCAAGGAGAAATTGCCATGGGTGCAATGCTGTCCGTTTTTTATGGCCTCGCGGCCTACGTATTTTTTCTTGCAACTTTTCTGTATGCGATCGGGTTCGTGGGCAACGTTGCGGTACCGACCTCGATCGACGTGGGGCGATCGGCGCCGCTGGCCGAAGCGTTAATTGTCGACGTGCTGTTGCTCGCCCTGTTCGCTGTGCAACACAGCGTGATGGCGCGGCGCGGCTTCAAGCGCTGGTGGACGCGCATCGTGCCCGAATCGATCGAGCGTAGCACCTATGTGTTGGCCGCGAGTGCGGCGCTCGCGCTGGTGCTGTGGCAATGGCGGCCAATTTCCGAGCCGGTGATCTGGAGCGTGCAGAACACAGCCGGCATTTGGGTGCTGCAAGCGGTGTTCTGGCTCGGCTGGGCGATGCTGCTCATAAGCACGTTCCTGATCAACCATTTCGAGCTGTTCGGCCTGCGCCAGGTGTTTGCGCGCTTCATGAAGCGCGAACTGCCGGCGCCGCAATTCAAGACGCCGCTGTTCTATCGCCACATACGCCATCCGATTTATGCCGGGTTCCTGCTCGCGTTCTGGGCCACGCCGACGATGACGGCGGGCCACCTACTGTTCGCGGTCGCGACCACGGGATACATCCTGATCGGCATCTGGTTCGAGGAACGCGATTTGATCGCGCTGTTCGGCAACCGCTATCGCACGTATCGCGAGCAGGTGGGAATGCTGATCCCGAAGGCGGGCAGCAAAGCTCGGCCGGATTCGACGACGAAATAGCCGCGAAGTCATTTGAGAACGCCAACGCAAAGAAATTCGGGGTGCGGCAAAGGCTGGGTTGCTTGCCAGGCATAGATTGAAGGTGTGAACGCTCACCGGCAACTGCCGGCCCGAACACCTCAACACCGGTGTCGGTTTCCCTTCAAGCTGTCACTTCTGATCTTTCAATTGGCACTGGTG
>JBDTRV010000158.1:0-6237 GCA_039931475.1 Burkholderiales bacterium
ACCACCAGGCCGCAGCCGAGGCCGCCGCGATGCCAGCCACAGCGACCACCGAATAAATTGCTTTCGTGGCCATGAGGGTGTGTTGCCAGTCGAGAAAGAGAAAGAACGCTGCATCGGCCCGCTGGCTGGCTGCGTGCGCGAGGGCCTCAGCTGGCCCACCGCCAGCAACTGCCATGCCGACCGACATCGCGCTTTCCGGTTGTTATTCAATGTATCAGGAGCACGCAGTTTCGGGACTGCGGATCGACCCTGATGGCACTGGGCGCGGCGTTCAAACGCTTGGGGAAGTCACTCGACGCCGAGCCCGTTCGACCGGAGCGGCTTCCGCGCCTGTTTTTTTGATCAAAACAGCTTGTTGCGCTAGTGGATTGGCGCTGTTAAGCTATCAGACCAATAGCACCATGCTTGGCCTTCGCGATCAATTTCTCCATCCAACCGCCGCGCCGTCAATCGCGCCGAGCCGTGCGCCCGAGCGCCAGATCCACGCCTTTGTTCGCCAGCGCATCGGCACGCTCGTTGCCCGGGTCGCCCGAATGACCCTTGACCCAGCGCCAGTCGATGTCGTGCCCCGCCTGAAACGCCAGCGCATCGAGCTTTTGCCACAGTTCCACGTTCTTCACCGGCTGCTTGGCGGCGGTGCGCCAGCCGCGCGCCTTCCAGCCGCCGATCCATTCGGTGATGCCCTTGCGCACGTACTCGCTGTCCAGAAACAGCGTGACCTTGCACGGGCGCTTGAGCGCCGCGAGCGCCTCGATCACGGCAGTCAACTCCATCCGGTTGTTGGTGGTGGCCAGCTCACCGCCGAACAGCTCTCGGGTCGTGTCCGCGGATTTGAGCAGCGCGCCCCAGCCGCCGGGGCCAGGATTGCCCTTGCAGGCGCCATCGGTGTGAATTTCGATTGGGTTCATAGGTTGCGTCATTCGGTTTCCGAGACCGCTTTCTCGTTGCGTGTGCTGCCGGCCTCGGCCCGACGCCGGTTGGCCACCGGCACCGGCGCCGCCGCCAGCGGCTTCGACTCCTTCCAGGCGCGGCCCATCAGGCGCACCCCGCGCACCCGCTTGACGGCCACCACGAAGTACATCGCGCCGAAGATCGGCCACCAGCGCGCGCCCAGCTTGTCTACCCATTTGAAGCTTTGCAGCAAGCGCTCGCTGCGCACCGCTGGCTGCCAAAGCCCGAATTTTGCCGATTCGACTTCGAAGCTGAGCAGCCGCAACCAGTCGCGCAAGCGGAAATGGCCGATCAACGCGTCGCGCCGCGGCAGATACGGATCACCGAAACCGATGCGCTCGTACAGCCCCGCGCGGCGCTCGCGCAAGCCCCAGAGGCTGGCCGGGTTCAGCCCGCAAATCACCACCCGGCCGTCCGGCACCAGCACCCGGCCGACTTCGCGCAGCGCGGCATGGGGGTCGCTTGCGACTTCGAGCGCATGCGGCAACAGCACCAGATCGAGGCTGTTTTCAGGGAATGGCAGCGCGGTGAAGTCGCAGGCCAGCGCCGGGCGCCGCTGGCCCGAAGGCACCAGCGCGGCGTCCGCTTCGCCGGGGGCGGCTTCGTCCGGCAGGGCCAGGTTGCGCGGCTGCCGATCGAGCGCGAGCCAGCGGTGCGGCATGCGATTGGCGCGCAAACCGTCGAGTTCGGGCATGCCCAACTGCAGCGCATGGAATCCGAAAATGTCGGCCACCGCCCGGTCCAGCCGCTCGCGCTGCCAGTCGAGAGCGAGACGCCCGGACGGGGTTTCCAGCCAATCGTGCAAACTTATAATTCGGCACCCCATGACATTTTTCACGTTTGCCGGGCGCCCGGACAGCCGAAACGGGCCGTCGGACGAAGGCGTCGGGGTGGCGTTGGAAGCGCGCCAGCGCCCGCGGCCCCTTGGTCGCATCGATTCTAGTCACCCCTCCTGCCAACCCATTGCGCCGATCCGGCGTGTGGCCGTGGCGCGCCCAAAGCGCGTCGCGGCGGAACAAGAAGCAAAACCATGAGACTTTTCAAGCGACTTGGCTTCGTTGCATCCTTAAGCGCCCTGCTTTGGCTCACCGGATGCGCCACCACCGGCGACTCTTCCGAAGCTGCTGGCGGCGCGATGGCGACCGGCGACGCCTCGGGTAGCGCGGGGCCGCCGGTGCCAGGTGTGATCGCGCGGCCGATCACGCCGGCCAACGCCAGCTCGCAGAAAGTCGCCGCCTTGACGCCGCCGTCCGAGCTGTGGGCACGCATCCGGCGCGGTTTCGCGATGCCGGACCTGCAAGGCGAACTGGTCGCAAGCCGCGAGGAGTTCTATGCCTCCAAGCCTGAGTACATGCAGCGCATGACCGAGCGCTCGAGCAAGTACCTGTTTCACATCGTCGAAGAGTTGGAGCGGCGCGGCATGCCGTCGGAGCTGGCGCTGCTGCCGTTCGTCGAAAGCGCGTTCAATCCGCAGGCCGTCTCGAGCGCGCGCGCGGCCGGCATGTGGCAGTTCATGCCGGCCACCGGCAGCGACTTCGACCTCAAGCGCAACGTGTTCCGCGATGACCGGCGCGACGTGCTGGCATCGACCCGCGCCGCGCTCGATTACCTGCAAAAACTGCACGGCATGTTCGGCGACTGGCACCTCGCGCTGGCCGCCTACAACTGGGGCGAAGGCAGCGTGCAGCGCGCGATCGCGAAGAACGAGAAATTGGGCTTGCCCACCGGCTACGCCGACCTCTCGATGCCGAACGAAACCCGCTACTACGTGCCCAAGCTGCAGGCGATCAAGAACATCGTGGCCAACCCGGCCGCATTCAACACCACGTTGCCGCTGATCGAAAACCACCCGTATTTCCAGAGCGTGGACATCGCGCACGACATCGACGTGGCGCTGGCGGCCAAACTGGCCGACGTATCGGAGGGCGATTTCAAGGCGCTGAACCCGGCCGCGCATCGGCCGGTGATCGTGGCCGCCGGCACGCCCCAGATCCTGCTGCCGTGGGACAACGCCACGATTTTCCGGCGCAATTTGTCCGCCTATACCGACGGCCAGTTCGCGAGCTGGACCGCCTGGACCGCGCCGGCCACCATGTCGGTGAAAGGCGCCGCCAGCCGGGTCGGCATGAGCGAAGGCGATCTGCGCAGCATCAACGGCATTCCGCCGCGCATGATGATCAAGGCCGGCTCGACCTTGCTGGTGCCGCGCGCGGCCTCGATGAAGGGCGACGTCTCGGAACAGGTGGCCGACAACGGCCATATCGCGTTCGCGCCCGAGCCTCCCGTGACCCGACGCATCCTGATCAAGGCAGGACGCCGCGACACCGTCGCATCGATAGCGCGCCGCTACCGGGTCGGCACCAGCGACGTCGCCTCGTGGAACCGGGTGAGCGGCGACACCCGCTTTGCGCGTGGCAAGACCATCGTGGTCTACGTGCCCGTGCGCGCCAGCAGCGCGCGCGCGGCCAGTGGATCGTCGATTCGGCAGGTCGGCTATTCGCCGAGCAAGCCGAAATCCCGATCGCGCGGGCGGCGCTGACACCAGCGCTCGACGACAGATTTTGTGCGGTTCGGCCCTTTGGCCGAGGCTGGCGCCCATGGGCGCCAGCACTGCGTCCTAGGCCCGAAACCGCTCCTTGGCCCGCAGCGCAAACTGATTGGTGTAGGTCCGCTCCAGCTCGATTTCTTCGGGCCGGATGGCCGGATCCTGGCCGGCAAGAGCGCGCAAAGCGGTCCGGCTGCCGTCCTCGTCCATCATGCCGTCGGGCGAATACGCTTGCCGCACCTTCGTCAACACGGCGAGATAAAGCGCGCGATCGCCCAGCAGATAGCTCTCCGGCACCGTCTTCACAATGTCCGACGGACCCGCGGTCTGCAGCCACTTGAGCGCCCTGACGATCGCGTTGGCCAGGCCCTGCGTCGCCTGCGGGTTGCGCTGCAGAAAATCGGGCGAGGCATACAGGCACGCGGCCGGCATCAAGCCGCCAAACAACGCGATCGTGCCCTTGAGCGTGCGCGTGTCGCTCACGATCCGAAGCTCGCCGCGTTGCTCGGCCATGGTGATGACTGGCTCCACGTTGCTCATCGCATCGATCTGGCCCGAGCGCAGCGCGTTGAGCGCGCCGATCGAGGTGCCGACGCCGACGAAGCTCACCGCCGACGCCTGGATGCCGGCACGCGCCAGCACCAGCCGCGCGACCCGGCCGGTCGACGAACCGGGCGCCGTGACGCCGATGCGCTTGCCGATCAGGTCGGCCGGCGTTTCGTAATGGGGCATGGTCCGCGTCGACACGCCGAACGCGATTTGCGGCGCGCGACCCATCAGCACGAACTCCTGATACATCTGTTTCTTGCTTTGCAGGTCGATCGTGTGCTCGTAGGCGCCGGCGCAGACGTCCACCGCGCCGTCGGTCAGCGCCTTGCGCGCGAGCGAACCGCCGGCGAAGTCCTGCACCACGATTTCGAGCCCCTCGGCCGAGAAATAGCCGAGTTGCTCGGCGATGCACAGCGGCAGGTAGTAGAACGCGGCCTTGCCTCCGACCGCGAGAGCGACCCGCCTCGAACCCCGCGCCGGTTGCGCTCGCGAAGCCGGCACCGCGAGCGCGGCGGCAGCGCCGAGGGTGAAGCTTCGACGATTGAATGTGGCAATGGGCATGGCTGGACCGCGCTGGCGGCGTCAATCAACACCGGCAGCGTAGCCGCCTTGGACCCTGGGCGCATCGGGAACATCCCGGGTGGGTTTGTACCGAGCGGCGCCCGGCGGGCACCGACGCGCGCCCGCCCCATTCTTGGCGCCCTGGCGCCGACGCTGCTAGCGCGCTCCCGCGAACAGAATCGCGACGTTGACGAACAGCGCCGCCGTCCAGATCAGGCTGCGCAAGGTTGGGAAATCTTTCACGTAGGCCGCGATGTAGCCGCAGCGCAGCAGCACGTAGGCCAGCGCGAGCAGGTCCAGCACCGGCTGCGCGCGGCCGAGTTGGTGCGCGATGATCACCGCGCCAATGAAAAACGGCAGTTGCTCGAATCCATTGGCTTGCGCCGCATTGGCGCGGGCGCGCCACTCCTCCTGCCGCGCCAGCCAGGCGCGCGGATTGTGGTTGTCGAAACCGCCTTGCCTGGGCGGGCGCGAGAACGATCCCGATTTGGCGATCCACGCGCTCACCATCGGCAGCAGCGCGGCGACGATCACGCACCAGTAGGCCAGGGTCAGTCCTGCAAGCTTCATCGCATCTCCGATTTGTTTCGCTACGCCACACTCATCGGCATTTCACAGCCGAATATGCCTTTTCCGCTAGTACAGCGGTCTTTTTCAGCTACGTTTAGTATAGCGTCAGTCGCGGCGTTCAGCGCCGGTCCGCGAGTGCGTGCGCGATGGTGCCGAGATCGACGTATTCCAACTCGCTTCCCACCGGCACGCCGCGCGCCAGCCGCGTCACCTTGAGGCCGCGCGACTTAAGCGTCTTCCCGATCACATGCGCGGTGGCCTCGCCCTCGGCCGTGAAGTTGGTCGCCAGAATCACCTCCTCGACCACCCCGTTGTCGGCGCGCGCGAACAGCTCGGCCAAGCCAATGTCGTTCGGCCCGATGCCGTCGAGCGGGCTCAAATGCCCCATCAGCACGAAGTACAGGCCCCGATAGGCGGCGGTGCGCTCCAGCGCCGATTGATCGGCCGGCGTTTCGACCACGCACAGGCGCGTGGCATCGCGCCGCGGATCGGTGCAGGTCGAGCAGATTTCCGCTTCGGTGAAGGTGTGGCAGGTGGTGCAATGGCGAATCCGCTGACTCGATTCGGCCAGTGCTTGCGACAGCACCATCGCCCCTTCGCGGTCGTGCTGCATCAGGTGATAGGCCATGCGAGAGGCCGACTTGACGCCGACGCCGGGCAAGCGGCGCAGCGCCTGGATCAGGGTGTCGAGCAGCGGGGCGGAAGCCATGGGCGAGTCGGATGGAAAAGATGAGGGCCGACGCGGCATCGGTCGGGGCATTGTCCATCACGATCCGCGGCCCGCGCGGTCGAGCCGCTGTGTCTGCGCTGATGCATTCCCCGATTCTTGCGCGGTGAGTGGTCGCACGTATCCGAGCTGATGAAAGCGTTGCCATTTTCAGATCAAAAACTGGTCTTTCCGCTCGCCCATACTATAGAGCATGCTGCTATATCAATAGCAACCATGGACTCGCCGAGGCGACCCCGCGCCGTCTTCCTTCCTCCGTCGTCAGGCAGTGCAGCAAGCCGGCGAGAACATCGACCGCAGTTGCGCGAAGTAGCCGCGATGCCCCGGATACGCC
>JBDTRV010000159.1:0-6233 GCA_039931475.1 Burkholderiales bacterium
GCGGCACCATCATGACCTCCCCCGACGGGGTGAATTGGGTCCAGCGCCGATCGGCTTTGAAAACGAGGAGGGTGGCCAGAGCCAGGCGACAAGCCCCTGGGTTCAGCCGGGGGCCCGAGCGAACGGAGCGGCAGCGACCCGCCGTGGGGCGTCGCCTAAAAGCGAATGCCGGCCGGATTGTCCGTGGCTGGCGGCTGGACCGCTGGAGCCGCGGTTTTACGCGATGGGGCCTCGGCTTTGGAAGGCGCGGCCGGCTCGACCTTTTTCGCCTCGATCAATGGCGCGACCACCGCCTGACGGAAGCTTGGCGGCAGTTGCGACTTGGCTGGATAACCGGCCGCGTCAAGGTATTTGCGCCATTCGCCGTCCGAGAAACCTTTTAACTTCTGACCGCCGATGGTCGTGAATGGGACCGACTGACTGCCGCTCAGGGTCTTGAGCGCCGTGATCTCTTCGTTGCTCGTGACCGTGCGCTCGGAAAACGGCACGCCGCGTGAGTTCAGCAGTTCCCGCGCGCTCACGCAGGGCGCGCAGTCATTGCCGGTGTACAGCGTAACCGGATGGCGACTGGCCGCTTCGCGCAACTCATGAGGCAGCGTGGCGGGCGGCGGCATGCTCGCGCCGGCCACCGCGCGGGAGTCGGTGCGCGGCTCGGTCGGCGCGCGGTCGCTGTAGGTCACGCGGGCGTCCGGGCCGACGCTTCGGTACATCGTTTGCGCCTGGGCGGTGGCGAGCGCGGCCAGGGCCACGGCGAATATCGACAAGGTGTGGGGCACGCAACGCATGTAAAAAAGCTCCTCGACTGGTTTCAGCGGCCATGGCAACTAGCGCCAGGCGTCGTCAAAAACGAGGAGCCTAGCCCGTTATCGCGCGGGTGGTGCCAGGGCCGCCCGCGCGTGGGATTCGCAATCGTGAAAAGCTCATGCAACGGCCGGATTCGGCGTCATCCCCTCGTGCCGCAGCAGCGCGTCGATGCTTGGCTCCCGGCCGCGAAAGGCCTTGAACGACTCGATCGCCGGGCGGCTGCCGCCGGCTTCGAGGATTGTCTCGCGGTAGCGGCGGCCGGTCTCGACGCTCGGCGCGCCGTCGGGACCGATGGTTTCCTCGAACGCGGACCACGCATCGGCCGACAGCACCTCGGCCCATTTGTAGCTGTAGTAGCCGGCCGCGTAGCCGCCCGCGAAGATGTGGCTGAAGCTGTGCATCCCGCGGCTCCACTCGGGTGGTTCGACCAGCGCCACCTCCTTGCGCACGCGGGCGAGCAGATCCATGAAATCGGCGGCCGGATCGTGTTCGGTGTGCAGCAGCATGTCGAACAGCGACAACTCGACCTGGCGCAGCGTCTGCAGGCCGCTTTGGAAGTTCTTGGCGGCCAGCATTTTGTCGAACAACTCGCGCGGCATCGGCTCGCCGGTATCCACGTGCGCGGTCATGTGCTTGAGAACGTCCCATTCCCAACAAAAGTTTTCCATGAACTGGCTCGGCAATTCCACCGCGTCCCATTCGACGCCGCTGATGCCCGACACGTCGCGTTCGTCCACCTGGGTCAGCATGTGGTGCAGACCGTGGCCGAACTCGTGGAACAGAGTCGTCACGTCACCATGCGTGAGCAGCGGCGGCTTGCCGTCGACCCCGCCTGCGAAGTTGCAGACCAGGTGCGCCACCGGCGTTTGAAGCTTGCCGGTGTCGGGCCGCAGCCATCGCGCGCGCGCGTCGTCCATCCAGGCGCCGCCGCGCTTGCCGTTGCGGGCGGCGGCGTCCAGATAGAACTGGCCGAGCAACCCGCCGTCGCGCTCGATCCGGTAGAACTCGACCAGCGGGTTCCATACCGGCGCGCTGTCCTTCCTGATGCTCACGTCGAACAATGTCTCGACGATCTTGAACAGCCCGGCCAGCACCTTGGGCGCGGTGAAGTACTGCTTGACTTCCTGATCGCTGAACGAGTAGCGCTGCTCCTTGAGCTTTTCGCCGACGAAGGCGTAGTCCCAGACCTGCAGGTCGTCGATGCCCAGCAGTTTAGCGAAGGCGACCCGCTCCTCGTGGTCTTTCTCGGCGAACGGACGCGCCTTGGCAGCCAACTCACGCAGGAACTCCATCACCTGCGCCGGCGAGTCGGCCATCTTCGGCACGACCGACACTTCGCCGAAGTTGCCGTAGCCAAGGAGCCGCGCCTCTTCCCGCCGGAGCACCAGAATTTCGCGAATCAGCTCGGTGTTGTCGTACTTTCTGGCGTCGCCTTCGGCCTGGTCACTCGCGCGGGTGGCGAAGGCGCGGTACATCCTCTTGCGCAAAGGCCGGTTTTCGGCGAACTGCAGCAACGGCAGGTAGCAGGGCATCTTGAGCGTGAGCTTGAAGCCTTGTTTGCCGTCTGCCTCGGCCGCGGTCCGCGCCGCGTGACGCACGTCGTCCGGCACGCCCGCCAGTTCGTCCTCGCTTGCCGAATAGTTCCAGGTGTCGGTCGCGTCGAGCGTGTTCTCGCTGAACTTCTGCGACAGCTCGGCCTGCCGTTCCTGAATCCGCGCATAGCGCTCCTTGGCCGCCCCGGTCAACTCGGCGCCGCCGAGAACGAAGTTGCGCATTGCGTTCTTGTGCGCCTGGCGCTGCTCCGCATTCAGCGTTGCTGGGTCGATCGCCTTGTACTTGGCGTAAAGACGCTCGTCGCTACCCAAGCGCGTCCAGAACTCGGTGACGAGCGGCAGCGCGGCGTTGTAGGCCGCTCGCAACTCCTCTGTGTCGGCCACCGCATTGAGGTGGCTCACGGCGCCCCAGGCGCAGCCGAGGCGCTCCACCGCGGTCTCCAGCCGCGCCGAGATTTGGTCCCACTGCGCGGGAAAATCGGGCGCGACCACTGCTTCGAGCGCTGCCTCGGCAGCGGCCAGCAGGTCGTTCATCGCGGGCGCTACATCGGCCGGCGTGATCCGGTCGAACAGCGGCAGGTCGGAGAAATCGAGGAGGGGGTTGTCGGCGGTGGATTGGGTCATGGCAAACAGTTCTGGGCAAGGCGGGGCGCTTCAAGGGTGAGCGCCCCTCTTAAAAAATCAACGGCCGAGTATCCCCCGGTCGAGCTCGACCCGGTTCAGCTCGTCGGTATAGATTGCGGGCGTCTCAGGTCTTTGCGAAGCGGGGCGGCAGGTGAGCACGACGTTGCTGGCGGCCGCCAGCGGCGCGATCACGTCGATCGCGCAGCGGCCCAGCGCCAGCTCGATGGTCGACAGTAGGTTGCGCGCATAGGCCGATTGCAGCGCGCCGTCCAGAATCAGGTTGACCAGCACCGCGCCGCCCGGCGCGAGTGGCCGGCGCAGACTGCGCCAGAACTCGAGCGTGACCAGATGCGCGGGGACCGACGCATGCGAGCTGTAGACGTCGACGACGATAGAGTCGAAGCGCCGCTGGGTTTGGGCCACGAAGCGACGCGCGTCGTCGGCCACGAAGCTGCCCTTTATCGGAGCATGCAGGAATTCGCGCTCGGCGACGGCGCGGATTCGTGGATCGATGTCGACGTAGGTGTAGTAGTTGAAAGTGTCGGTTCCGGTGAGGGTGAAGCCACCGGCGCCCAGCACCAGTATGCTCTTGCCGCGCAGGCCTAAATCGCCGAGCAGGACGTGCTGAATCCGCTCGATGTAGGCAGCGCGCTCGGGCGGCTTGCCGGACCCAAGGCGCGACGCGCGTTGGTTGTTGACGAGAAACTGCCGGCTCGAAGCGGCATCGACGCTCGCGACATCAAGCGGTGGATTTTCGATGACCCGGTAGTCCGCATACGCGGTTTCGCTGGCGTTCAACCCCGGCATCAGGTTGACCGCCGAAACGACCAACAGCAATAGGCCAGCCAACAGCGTGCCTTTCAGCCGGTGTTCGCGTCTCGCCGCGACCGCAACGGCCAGCGCCAGGCTGGCCGAGCAGATCAGCACCGCGGCGGAAACACCGAGACGCTGCATCACAACGAGCGCCAATGAAGACGCGCCGACCACGGACCCGGCCGTCGATGCGGTCAATACCGTGCCGCTGGCGGCGCCGACCCGATCGTGGGGCATCACATTGGTCAAAAGCGGCACCGTTTGCGCGAGCAGCCAGGCGGGCGGGCAGACGACCAGCGCCATGAACAGCAGATAGGCGACCTGCGGATCGGCAACTGCCGAGAACAAGGCCTGCACGAACGCGCTCGACAGCACGATGCCCGCCAGCAGCGACGCGATCAGGAAATTGCGCAGGACGCGGCGCTCGAAGCCGGATTTGACCTGCCCTCCAGTCCAGTAGCCGGCCGCCAGCGCGAGCAGGAACAAGGCGATCGTGGGCGCGGTGACGGTGATCGAACTGCCGACAAATGGCACCAATCGGCGCAGCGCGATCACCTCGATGCCGAGCGACGCGAAACCTTCGATGAAGACGACCAGAATCCAGACGGCGCGTTGCATCGGCGAGCAGGGTGTTCAGGCAAAAAACCGGCGCCGCTAGAAATCGGCGCCGCTCTCATTGTGCGACCTGTAAGCGGCAGCCGGTGTGGCCGCCGTCGCCAGAGCAGCCTGACTACTTCACCTGTGACACTGGCGCGTCGCCAAGCGGCTCGCCGCCACGGCCGTTCTTGAAGGCCGCACCTTGTCACCTGCAGGACAGCATAGGCAAGGTCTTCGCGAAGCCGGCTTCGGACACGCCACAATGCGTCATGCATGCAACCCGACTTACTTTCACACGTCGAGCCGCGACCCTGATCGGCGCGGCACTGTTGTTCATTCCCGCCTTTGCACCAGCGCAAAGCGGCAGCGAGGCCGCTTGGCAAGCGTTGAAGGGCGGCGCGATCGTGCTGCTGCGCCATGCCAATGCACCCGGCGTGGGCGACCCGCCCGGCTTCAAGCTCGAGGACTGCGCGACCCAGCGCAACGTCGATGCCGATGGACAAGCGCAGGCACTTGCGATCGGCAAGGCGTTCGCGGCGCACGGCGTGACGGTGGGGGCGGTCTGGTCGTCGGCCTGGTGCCGCGCGAAGGAGACGGCGGGGCTCGCGTTTCCGGGCAAGGTGCGACTCGAGCCAATGTTCAACTCCGTGTTCGGCGACAAGACGCTTGAGTCGGTCAAGACACCGAGTGCGCGGGATCTGCTGCTCGGCTGGAGCGGGCCGGGGGCGCTGGTCGTGGTGTCGCATCAGGTCAACATCCAGGCGCTGACCGGCGTTGCGCCGCGCGCTGGCGAGGGGGTGGTCGTGAAGGCTCGGGAGGGCCGGGTCGAGGTGGTCGGCCGGATCGAGGCGCCGGTTCCAGGCGCGCGCTAAAAAGGCGATCGAGAATCGCTGGACGTCGCCGCCTGTAGGAGATTCTGGGATAAAAATGGCCGTTCCCGCTCGCCCACTATAGGTTTTAAGCTACTATTTTTATAGTAAATGGCGGAAGGCGGTCACTCGGCGCCGACGTTTCGTTTGGGCCGCTTTGACCGTATGCTCGCGCGCAGCGTCACAACGGGTGTCTCCCGACGCCTCGGCGCCCCTCGTTCAGCCCCCACCGCATGAATATAGAACTGGAGCTTTCCGAAGACCCGGCTGAAAGCAAAAGCCACCTTCCGTTCCCGGTCGTGGGCATCGGCGCGTCGGCCGGCTGCGTTGCGGCGCTGCAGGCGCTGTTCGCGAACTTGGGCGAAGGCTCGGGCATGGCGTTCGTCGTGGTGATGCACCTGTCGCCCGAACACGAAAGCCATATCGACGCGATCCTGGAGCGTGTGACGCCGATGCGCGTGCTGCAGGTGCGCGAGCCGATGCACATCGAGCCGAACCACATCTACGTGATCTCGCCGGCCATGCAACTGTCGATGGAAGACGGGCACCTGAGCGTCTCGCAGCTTGCCAAATCGCCCGGCCGCCGGATGGCGATCGACCTGTTCTTTCGCACCTTGGCCGATGCGCAGCGCGAGCGCGCTTATTGCGTGGTGCTGTCCGGCACCGGCTCGGACGGCGCTTTGGGCTTGCGCCGGGTCAAGGAATGCGGTGGCGTGACGCTGGTGCAGACGCCGGAAGACGCCGAATACGCCGACATGCCCAACAGCGCGATCGCCACCGGCGCGGCCGACTTCATCTTGCCGGCCGTCCAGATCGGCCCGAAGCTCGAGTTGCTCTGGGACAACCTGCAGCGCATCGAGATGCCGGAGCCGACCGCGAGCCAGGTTGGCCTGGCGCTGCCGACGTCGCCCGACGCGCCCGAGCAGGCCGAGCAGGCCGAGCAGGCCGAGCAGGCCGAGCAGGCCGAGCAGGC
>JBDTRV010000160.1:0-6202 GCA_039931475.1 Burkholderiales bacterium
TTTGCTCGATAGAGTAGGGCGGACACTGGGCAAAACCAAGCCGAAATGCCGCTGTCAAAACACGGCCAAGCGTGGGTCTTCTCGCTGATCAATCTGGAGTAAAAACAGAACTGCTGCAGCAGTTGCAGCAGCCCTGCACGAGCAACGGATAAGTGCTTGGAGTTGCGTGCGACTCAAGCGCGGGCACAAACGGTGAACGATGTCGCCGCTCGATGCTTCGCAGCTCGTCTTCAAGTTTCGAAGGGTCGGTCGCACTCGCGCAGAGTGACGACAAATCGGCTGTTCAGGTCACCTGAGCCGGCCCCGATGCCTCAACCGATGACGTGATAGTTGGCCACCGCGCGGCTCAAAGTAAACAGCATGGCGAGGAGAGCCACGAGAACGAAGCCGGGATGGAACTGAAACGGCAGGAAGCTCGCCAGCACAACGCCGCAGAACACAAGGACTGCCAGGATGCCGCTGACTCCGTAGACCTCGGCGTTGTGCGCCACGAACTCCTTGGCCCGCACCAATCGCAGGACATAGCCATCCACGAAACAGATCAACGCGAAGACAGCCAGGAGTGGAAGCATTTCCATCATCGCGCTGACCCGGTAGGAGACGAGTACGAACAGTGCGTCGATCGAGCGAAAGTAGGGGTTGTCGAACATGCGGTTGCTCATCTGCGAAACACTGTCGGCCATCGCACGATTCACCGCGGGCTGTTGCGCCACCTGAACCGTGGGAGGAGGCGGTGTACTGACCGATGTGGCCGCTTGTTGCATGTCCAGCATGCGAGACAGCACGCGATTGGAAGTTGCCGTTCCCCAGACCCGCTCATTGACCTCATGCTCCGCTTTGAGCACCTGCAGAAACCGGTCGGCCGGCACTGCCGACGGAAGATATAGAACGATGCACAGGACCGCCAGCAGCGATGCGATCCAGACGAACCGAATCATGCCGCTGGCTCCTGATCCGACCGCTCCCGGGCTTGATCCGGGCCGGGGTCCAGAATCGGAAAGCGCCCTTTGATCAACCGGCCACCCACCGATCCAAAGTACTGGAGGTTCGGCAATTTGCCAAGCACGTCGACCGGGACGCGTTCTTCCATCGATTCCGTCACCATGGCGCTTTTGCCGGTGCTCCAGTCGCCGACGTGGCTGTCAGCGCCCTGGTTGATGCCTACCCGCATCGTGTGAATGCCGGTCTTGCCGAATGTCTCGACCACGAAATCCTGGGTCGGCCGATCCTTGGTTCGCAAGGCGATCAGGTTGTTGAGGTTGCCAAGCGCCATCCGTGCCGCGTCTTCTGAACCGAGCCGCCGGGCAAGGTCAGCCAGCGTCTGCATCGCGCAGATGGAGGAGATCCCGCCCTCAGCGCCCTTGTTCAGGATCTCGATCAACGGCAAATTCACCACGTTCGCCATCTCATCGACGGCGAGATAAATATTTTTGCCCGCGCCCAGGTTGTAGCGCATGCCGGCGCGAGCCGAAAGGTCAGCGAGCGCAAGCGCTCCGATTGCGGCAGCGACCGATGGATCGGGGAGGGAGTCGAGACACATGTAGAGCACGTGACCGCCGTTCTCGATCTTCTCGAAGTTCATGATCGGCCGCTTGTCTTCCAGGTCGAATGGATCGGGCGACAGGGTGGCGCCGAGATCACCCGAGGTGAGCATCGAGAGGATCGGCAGAAGGTTCGCTGTGATCTTCTGGTAGTGCTCGCGGTTGTGCCGGAACACGCGAATCTGCGAATCGATCACCTTGTCCCTGTGCGCCTGCGAGACGTGCTGCTCGTAGTAACTGACCCATGCCATCAGCTGCAGCGTGGCGACTTCGGATGGCTTCTTGATGCGGCCTCCAGAGGCGTCCTGCAGCAGTTTTCGCATCTCCGGTAGATCGCGCCAGGTTGGACCCAAGATCCGGTCGAAGTACCTGGGCAAGGACGCCTCGAGCACCGGCTCGAGGCCGCCTTCGATGTAGCGTGTGAGCTTCTCGAGGTTGGGACGATCCTCCAGGCTCACCAACCCCTGGACCACCACATTCACAGCATCCCAGCCGAACGCCGAAAACGCGCCGGCGGTATCGGCGGGCATGATCGACTGGATGCGCGACGCGATCTCGGTCGGTTTCTGCCAGTTGAACGTGAAATCGAGGCGGACCCCGACCTCGGGAAACGCAGGATGAAACTCCAAAAAAGTGTCGGGCTCGCGATAGTCGGCGCAGGCACGTTGCAGCACACGCTTGAGTCGGCGGCTGTTCTTCGGATCGATGAAGATCACGACATCGCCGCGACGGATGGCCTGCGTCAGGAAGCTGGCGAGTGCGACGCCCTTGCCCGACTGGGTCGTTCCTACCAACAGCGTTCCGCCCTCGAAGTTCTGCAGCGGTCGGGACAGGACTTTCTCGACCGGCTCGACTCCATGGATGTACGGCAGGCCGATCTCGCCGTCCGGCTGCCGGTCGCCCGAGGATCCGAGCAGCCCTTGCATCCATGGCGGCACCGCGAAATCCTTGTAGTTGATCTTGGCCAACTCATAGAGACGTTGCGAATGCACCGGATTCCATTCGAAGCCGAAGCCCAGGAACACCTGATTCTGATCCTTCGTCAGGGTGGCAAGACGATCGGTCGTGATGACCTGCATGGCTTTGCCGCTCAACGAGCCCCGCAACCTCAAGATGTGCAACCCCTGAACCATCCGGCGAACGGCCATCAGCGCGGCGAATGACGCGAGCGCGAGCGCGACCTCAAGCGATACCGCTCCGCGCGCACCGATGTAGACAAAGCCGCCGATGCCCAATGCCCAGCCGACTGCCGCCCACATTTCATAAGCCGGGCGCCAAGGCATTTCATAAGTTCTCGCCAGCATGGTCAGTCGATCGGGTCGCTGGTTGTGAAATCGCGCGGATCGAGTCCGCTCACGAACTCGGGCTTGAGTACCACGCCCGCGACCGCTTGGCCGGCAATGTCATGATGCACAGCGGTAGCGCGTGCGCCCTTGGCTCCAACCGTCATGGCTGCATCGGCCAGGCCTCGCAGGACCACGGCAATGTCCACTTTCGCGCGCCTGAAATGCTCCAGGGGAATGAACAGGCCCGTCGCTATCGTGAGCGCTGACCCTTCGCCTACGCTGTGGTTCAGCGTGTCGACGGCCGACGCGAGGGCGTCGCGCACTTGCGGGCTCAATCTCATCGGCGCAGCCAGCTTGAACTGGATGCAGGGTTCATCGTTGAGCTCGGCAGGAGCAGCGGCTCGAAGCGAGTGCGCGGCGCTGGGCGCTCGCGGGCTTTGCCGCTCAGCTACGCTGGCGTCAGTAATTTGTTCAATGCCCGGCAGAGACTGTTGATTTGCCGACGCTGCGGCGGCTTTGGTTGCGGATTGCACTGGCGTGGCCGAAGGTTCGAGCTGCGCGTTTGCGTCGACGACGAGCGGCGCATCTAGTGGAACCGCGAAGCGCGAGTACGTCGGCAGCAAGATCTCGGGCGAAGAAAGCTTGACTGCTTCCATGACCGCCTTGCCGGGCGGCGGGCGAATCGTCCACAGGGCCTGCCCCGGCCCGCGCGCGGAAAACACCCCCGCGCTGAGCAGGATCTCGACAATCGTTTCCGGCGACTTTGGGATCCCGGGCAGTTCGTCTTCTTCGAGCAGTTTCCGGATCTCGGCCGCGGCGTTGGGCCAGACGATGAAGAGGCCATCGCTTCCGTACCAGACGCGGGAGCGCTCCTGGTTCGGCGCCCATGCAGCCAACGAGACGACGAGCCGGCGCATCGCATCGATGAGATAGCGTTCGATGTGCGCACCGAGGATGGGTCGTCCATAGCGGTTGGCGCTCGCGAGCAGGTCGCGGTCGATCACCAGTGCAGCGGCGCGTTTGACCAAGTCCACCAGAATGTTCTGCTCCCGGTACATGGGCACGCCCGAAAGGCATGACATCAGCTGCGGCACGGCAAAAGTGTTGCCTTGCGCCAGATGCTGCATCGTTGCAGCCGGCACGATCCGCGGCAGCGCGAACAGGCCGAGCGCGCGGGATTCGTGGCGGTTGGCCAACCAACGCACGAAGAACCGCTTGGCCCGGCTTTGCTGCAGCCAATCGGAGAGAGGGCCGAGATAGCACGGCCATTCGTCGCCGCGTTCGTTGATCACGACGACGTTGCTGAGCGTGCGATAGATCTCCGAGCAAAGACCGGCCAAAAACGTTGCATGCCGCCAGCGGGGCTCGAGTTGACGCCGCGTCGAAATCGTTGCGCGCCCCGACACAATGTGGCCGTCGGTTCCCTGGAGCGAGTAAAAAGCCACTTCGAGGCCCAGTCGAAACAACCCTCCGGCTTCCGAAAAAAAGTTGTCCGGCGTCGCAGGCAACATGTTGACGAACGCCGCGTAGTTGCGGATCGAAACCAGTAGCTCAGCCTCGAATTCCTCGCGATTCGACCCGTAGCAGAGCTTGATGCGCGACAGCAGATCCGCATGGTTGTACAGAATCTCGTCGACGCGCACGCAAGCGATGCCCGGATCGACCGCCGGATAAGCGCCGACGTCGCCGCCGGTCGCTGCGTCGCCTCTGCAACCAAGCGAAGGAGCGTGGCTGCGGTCGCCCACCAAGAAAGAGAACAGGGCCATTCATATCATCCGCGGGGGAAGCCATGATGGTGCGTGCGAAGCACTTGGCCCGTCTATGTCGAAATGGCGGCGGGAAAGGCTTCGATAGTCGAGAAAGTGGCAGCCTGGTCGGAGCCGAAATACCGCGTTGGAAATCGCAGCAGTGTGCAGAAGGGACAGTGCGCGCCGTCACGATCGAGCGGACTGAGGATGAACATCGAGGCGCATTTTCGGCAACTGCGCAGCGTGAGGGCTTGCTCTGCCACTCCCCAGCGTGCGGTGAACAACGATGCCACTTCGAAGCAGCGATTGAAATTCAAGGGGCTCGGGCAAAGTTCCGCCGTGTGCAGGAAGGCGGCCACGATCGCGTGTTCGGGAACGATTCCCCTGTCGACTTGGTCCCGGTAGTGCTTGGCGAGCAGTGAATAGCTGGCTCTGTGCAGCGGCGCCACCACGGCCGACCAACGATGCAAAGAAAGAGGTTGGCGCAATCGGACGAGTGCGCTCGGGGCTGGGCGCCGGAGCGACGGCGGTGTTTCCGGGTAGCTCGACATCAGTGCCGACACCACGCGCTTGTGGGCGCCCAACGCTACCAGCTTTCGCTCGAAGCGCAGCGCGGCGATCTGGTTGCCAAACTGGCTTGCGACCCGCCCCATGCGGTTGAGCCGGCTCGGCACCCCACTGCTGGGTCCCGCGGAACTGCTGTCTTCGACCGCTCGAGGCCCGAGCAGCAGCTTGCAAAATCGGCAGCCATGCTGGCGAAAGGGGCCAGCCGGCGCGATCTGAGGGCTGCCGCAGCGCTCGCATTTCACGAGTTGTAGCGTTCGCGTCGATGTCGACCACAGTCCGTGCAGACGCGCGATCAGGTGAAACGCCTCGTCGAACGCCAACATCAGCGGCTCGCTCGACGACGATTGATGGCTATAGGCGCTGATCAGGGATCGCGCGGGCGAGAAACCGTTTTCGATCAGTTCGGCATAGTGGCGAGCGACGGCGCACGCTTCGGCGCGAAACCGAAGAGGCGCCCGGAAAATGTAGTCGTCCTCGTATCGGGGTCGGCCGCGCGGTGCCCGATTGGTTGCGTCGAAAACCGAGCGGCGGATGAAATCAGGAGCAAGCCCCGTGACCATGGCAATGGTCCGGGGATGGGCTCCGAGGAGGGCGCATTCGCGCGCGGTTTCAAGCGTCGCGATCTGATAGCCAATGCGCGCGGTTGCCACGGCAACTCCTCGCCCTGCAATCTGCCAACGCGCTCAGTTGACGGACGACTGCGCTGCGGGTGCGGAGACCCGGTTCCGCGCGGATGCAAGCATCGGAAGCGCCGCCATCGGAGCGGAAAGCAGCGTCGCCAGATCGGAGCGGGGCGCGAACAGCGCCTCGTTTCCCATCTTCACGACGAAGGTCAGAACAGCATCGGGGGTAAGCCCGCCAATGGTCTGGAGGGAGGTCTTTTCAAGGCCGTACCGGCAGCATGCCTGGGCCAGATCGGATCGCGCCGCATCACGGATGGCGGCAAGAATGCTGTAGTTCAGGCGCTGAACATCATTCAGATTGGTGTCGGACATATGAGCTTTCGGTCTGCCGGTTGGCTGGTACACACAGGGCGGCTAGCACCTGCGCCGAATCGGCT
>JBDTRV010000161.1:0-6195 GCA_039931475.1 Burkholderiales bacterium
TGTTGTCCCACCAGGTGGTGTTGTTGTCGGACATGCCGTAGATGATGCTGTGGCCTACCACCGGCGCGGTGAGCGCGGCGACGATCAGGCGTTCGCAGTCGTCGAAGCTCATCCAGGTCGCCAACATGCGCCGGTCCTTCGGCTCGGCATAGGACGAGCCGATGCGCAGGCTCACGGTTTCGATCTGCCAGCGGTCCCAGTACAGCTGCGCAAGGTTCTCGCCGAACGCCTTGCTGAGGCCGTAAAACCCGTCCGGACGCACCGGATCGCGCGGGCTGATGACCTCATCCTGCCGGTAAAACCCGGTGACGTGGTTGGAGCTCGCGAACACGATGCGCTTGACGCCGTGCTTGCGTGCCGCTTCATAGAGGTTGACCATGCCGACGATGTTGCCGGCCAGAATCGGCTGCCACGGCTGCTCGGTTGAGACGCCGCCCAGGTGCACGATGACATCCACGCCGGCCACCATTTCGTGCACCGCCGTCGCGTCCGCCATATCGGCGATCGCGATTTCTTCACCCGGCCCTGCATCGCCCATCGCGCGACGGTGGGCGAGGCGCAGCGTGTCGCAATACGCCTTGAGCCGCGGACGCAGCTCTCCTCCCAAATGGCCGGCAGCGCCGGTCAACAGCAGGCGCTTGAAACGAATGGCGGAAGCAGGTTGTTCGAGCATGGTTGAATCGGTTTGCAAAGGGGCTTTGCCAAATTGGGTCGAGCGGCTTACGATGTTAGACGTCGTACAACATTGTTCGCGCTGCGAGTGGCGCTTGTCAAGCGCAATCGCCATAGGGTTTATACGGAGGTCGCAATGACGGAAGTCGAAGTTCCAAAACGCGCGCGCGCGCTGGCACTCGGCTTGGTCGAGTCGTTCGCCGATTGCATTCGAGGTGGCCGCCTCGCCGTGGGAGAAAAACTGCCTACTGAGGCCGAACTCATGGCGAAGTTCGGCGTCAGCCGCACGGTGGTGCGCGAGGCGATTTCAAGGCTCGCCGCCGGCGGCCTGGTGGACACGCGCCACGGCGTCGGCACTTTCGTGCTGGCCGATCGCGAGGCCCCTCTTCGCCTGAGCGGTGCCGACGCTTCACTGCTGCACGATGTGGTCGCGGTGGTCGAACTGCGGCTCGGCCTTGAAACCGAGGCCGCCGCACTCGCGGCCGTGCGCCGCATTGAATCCGAAATGCGCGAATTGCACGAAGCGCACGCGGAACTTGCGCATGCGATCAAAAACGCCAAGGACACTGTCGCGCCCGATGTGCGCCTGCACCTGGCGATCGCGCGCGCCACCCACAATCCGCACTTCGTCGGGCTGATGACGCGTCTCGGTTCGCTTTTGATTCCGCGCTCCCGCATCGACACGAACCGCATTTCGAGCGAAGGGCGCAGCGAATATTTGCGCCGCGTGAATGCGGAGCACGACAGCATCGTGAACGCGATCGCCAACCGCGATCCGGAAGGCGCCCGCGCCGCGATGCGCACCCACCTGTCCAACAGCCGCGAACGACTTCGGCGCGCACAGGCCGAGCCGACGACTCGGTGAGAAGCGACGTTTCGTGCCCGCTGCGCGACATCTCAAACACCCTGCCTCTGTGCTACGTCCTCTTGCAGCGAGAAGCGAAGTTTCGCGCCTGCTGCGCGGCGTTTGCTGTTGTATAACCACTAGCATTCGGGTTTCCCCGAATCGCACGACTGCAGTGCCGTTGTACGATGAGTTCCGATATTTGCCTGCGCCACCCGCAAACACGGTGTTGCTGCATTTTTAATAGCAATAAAACAAGCAATGGCGGGCGGCGAAGCCCAAAATACCGCTGAAAATCCAGGTGATTCAGTCGAATCGTGACGCTGCACCCGCCGAGCCGTCCCTGCCGGGGCCTCGTCGGGGACGATCGCGCGAAGAGCCGCCATCCAACGAAACCGTGTGAACCACGCCCAACGCACATGACCCAGCCCACCACCCCCACCACCCCCATCGTGTCCGACCTCAAGGTCATCCCTGTCGCTGGCCGCGACAGCATGCTGATGAACCTGAGCGGCGCGCACGGCCCGTTCTTCACGCGCAACCTGTTGATCCTGACCGACAACGCCGGCCGCACCGGCATCGGCGAAGTGCCGGGCGGCGAGAAGATCCGCAAGACGCTCGAGGACGCGCGCGAGCTGGTCGTGGGCCAGCCCATTGGCGCGCACCAGAGCATCTTGCAGCGCATGCAGCAGACATTTGCGGACCGCGATGCCGGCGGGCGCGGGCAGCAGACGTTCGACCTGCGCACCACGATCCACGCCGTCACCGCAGTCGAATCGGCGCTGCTCGACCTGCTCGGCCAGCATCTCGATGTGCCGGTCTGCGCGCTGCTCGGCGAGGGGCAGCAGCGCGAATCGGTCGAGATGTTGGGCTATTTGTTCTACCTCGGCGATCGCACGAAAACCGACCTGCCCTATGTGAGCGAGCCGGATGCAGGCAACGCCTGGTCGCGCGTGCGGCACGAGATGGCGCTCACGCCGGAGGCGATCGTGCGCCAGGCCGAGGCGGCGCGCGAGCGCTACGGCTTCAACGATTTCAAGCTCAAGGGCGGCGTGCTGCGCGGCGAGGAAGAGATCGAAGCGGTCACCGCTTTGCACGAGCGCTTTCCGCAAGCCCGGGTCACGCTCGATCCCAACGGCGGCTGGTGGCTGAAAGATGCGATCCGGCTGATGCGGGACCTGCGGGGCGTGGTCGCCTATGCCGAAGACCCCTGCGGCGCCGAAGACGTGTTCTCGGGCCGTGAAGTCATGGCCGAGTTTCGCCGCGCCACCGGCCTGCCCACGGCCACCAACATGATCGCGACCGACTGGCGCCAGATGGTGCATGCGCTCGCGCTGCAGTCGGTCGACATTCCCTTGGCCGACCCGCATTTCTGGACCATGGCCGGTTCCGTGCGCGTGGCCCAAACCTGCCGCGACTGGGGCCTGACCTGGGGCTCGCACTCGAACAACCACTTCGACGTGTCGCTCGCGATGTTCACGCACGTCGGCGCCGCCGCGCCCGGCAAGGTGACGGCGATCGACACCCACTGGATCTGGCAGGACGGCCAGCGGCTGACCAAGGAGCCGCTGCAAATCAAGGGCGGCCACATCGAAGTGCCGAAGAAGCCGGGCCTGGGTGTTGAACTGGACATGGCCGAAGTCGAAAAGGCGCACCAGCTCTACCTGCAGCATGGCCTCGGAAGCCGCGACGATGCGGCGGCGATGCAATACCTGATCCCGAACTGGAAGTTCGACCCCAAGCGGCCGTGCATGGTCCGCTGACCTTACCTGGAGCCACCCATGACCGCGCCCTACACCGTGATCCCCAACCCGTTTCGCAAACGCCTGCTCGCGCGCGAAAAACTGATCGGCTGCTGGCTGTCTCTGGGCAGCCACATCACCACCGAAGTGATTGGCGTGGCCGAGTTCGACTGGCTGCTGCTCGACGCCGAACACGCGCCGAACGACGTGCTCACCTTGATTCCGCAATTGATGGCTCTGAAAGACAGTCCGAGCGCGCCGATCGTGCGCCCGCCGTGGAACGATCCTGTGGTCATCAAGCGCCTGCTCGACTCGGGCGTGAGCAACCTGCTGATCCCGTTCGTGCAAAGCGCGGAAGAAGCGCGCGCGGCCGTCGCCGCCACCCGCTATCCGCCAGAGGGCATGCGCGGCGTGTCGGTATCGCACCGCGCCAACCGATACGGCGCGACGGCCGATTACCTGAAGCAGTCGAACGACCACATCGGCGTGCTGGTGCAGATCGAAAGCCGCGCTGGCGTCGATGCTGCGGCCGAGATCGCGGCGGTGGATGGTGTCGATTGTTTGTTTATCGGCCCGTCCGATCTTGCCGCTGCTTACGGGCAGCTCGGCGCGTCCGGCCATGCGGACGTGCAGGACGCGATCAAGAAAATTCATGCGGCGGCGCAAGCGGCCGGCAAACCGACCGGCATCCTCGCGCCGGCCGAAGCCGACGCGCGGCGCTATCTGGAAATGGGCATCACCTTCGTTGGCGTCGGCAGCGACCTGGGCTTGCTGCGCATGGCTTCACAAGGTTTGCGCGACAAATACCTGGACGAGGCGAAGGGCCCGATCGCGGTCCAGTATTGATTGTCAGCCGCGGCCGCTGGCCTGTGGGGCCGTCTGACCGTGGCCGCGAGTAGCGGCATCTGCTGGACCGATGCCGAACCTGCTCGAGCGAATTGGCCTGAAGCTCATCGGAGGCCCTTCTGGTGATGAGAATCTGAAGGAAATGACTTGCTACCGCTCGTCCAGTGGCGATATGTTGCTTCTATAAACATAGCAAACGGCAAGAATGCCGACTTTGCCGCAGCGCTCCGCTTTGCTTCGAAATAGGCACGCCGAGCCTTTTTGCAGGATGAACGCTTCTATCTTTTCCTGCTCGGCGGCGTCCCGCCCAACTTCGTCGGCCGGATGCGCGGGGATCACGACCACGCCTTCGTCGCCGCCCGCCATGATGTCGCCCGGATAGACCGCGACGCCGCCGCAGCCGATCGGCACGTTCACGTCGACCGCATGGTGCTGCAGGAGATTGAGCGGCGCTCCGCCGCCGCAGAACCCCAGGAAGTCGAGTTGTCTGATCGCGCCGCTGTCGCGCACTTGACCGTCGCGGACCAATCCCGCGGCGCCGCGCACCAAGAGCCCCTTTGCTGGAAACCGAGGCGTGCGTTTCAGTCAACGCTTGCGCCGAAACCCCAGCGCGACCAGCATCGGGAGCAGTAGCGCAAAGGCCCAGAACGGCCACAACCCGAAGCGCGAAACCCAATCGGCGTACGGCGTGTTGCCGCTGCGCCCTTCTACGATGCCGGTCAGCACGCCGCGCGTCTGGCGCGGCAGTTCTTGCAACACGCGGCCGCGGTGGTCGACGATCGCGGTGGCGCCGGTGTTGGTCGCGCGGATCATCGGGCGCTGGAATTCGAGCGCGCGCATGCGCGAGAGTTGCAAGTGCTGGTCGATGGCCAGGCTGTCGCCGAACCACGCAATGTTGCTGACGTTGACGAAGATGGTCGGCGCGCTGGCCGGGTCGGCAAAGCGCTGGCCGAGTTCCTCGCCAAACAAATCCTCGTAGCAGATGTTGGGCGCGAGAAGCTGGCCTTTCCACGCGAACGAGGGTTGGCCGACGCCGCCGCGATCGAAGTCGCCCAGCGGGATGTTCATCATGCGCGTGAACCACTTGAACAGCGGCGGCACGAATTCGCCGAACGGCACCAGATGGTGCTTGTCGTAGCGATATGCGGCATCGCGGCCGGGCGCGAAGCCGATCACAGAGTTGGTGTAGCCGCCATCGCTGCCCTGCCGCGATACGAGCGGAATGCCGATCAGCGCGGCCTGTTGGCCGGCCGCGAAATGGGCCGCGATAGTGTCGAGGTAGCCCGGCGGGAGATGACGCGGCAGCAGCGGAATGGCGGTTTCGGGGGCGACGACGAGGTCGCCAGGCGCGGTTTGCAGTTGATCCGAATACCAGGCGAGCGCGGCCGGGATGCCGCTGTTCGGCTGGAATTTTTCGCTCTGCGGGATGTTGCCCTGCAGCAAGCTGACTTCGAGCGTGCCCGCGCTTCGCGTGTAGCTTGGAAGCGGCGTTCGCCCAACGGCGAACGCAATGACGCATACCGCGATCACAAACACCAGGGCGATGCCCCAGCCCCGCGCGCTTACGCCGGACCCGATCCATGCCGCCACCAGCGTGGCGGCGAATGTCATGGCATAAACACCGGCCAGCGGCGCCAACCATGCAAGCGGCCCGTCGACCCAGGCGTAACCGCCGGCGCCCCATGGCAGGCCGGTGAACCAGTTGCCGCGCGCCAGTTCGGCCAGCAACCAAAGTGCTGCGAAAACAATAGCACGAATCGACCAGTGGACGAGCGGTGAAGGCCAACAAAGCTTGAAAAATCCGCACACCGCGGCGTAGTAGAGCGCGAGCAACGCTCCCAGCATGAACACCGCGATCGCGGCCAGCGGCGCTGGCAACCCGCCGTAGGTGTGCAGCGAGATGTACATCCACCAGTAGGTCGCGCCGAGCCAGGCGGTGGCGAACGTCCAGCCGAGCAACGCGCCACGCTTGTACGAGGGGCCGCTTTCGTCCAGCAACCACACGAACACTGCAAGCGAGCCAAGCTGCAGCCACCACAGCGGTTGCCCGTGCCACGGCTCGGCGATGGACGCGGCTTGCGCGATGCCGGC
>JBDTRV010000162.1:0-6134 GCA_039931475.1 Burkholderiales bacterium
ATCGTTTCGGTCTCGCTCGGGCTGCCGGCGGTGTTTCTGTTTGGTGGCCCTCGGCGAGCGGACAAGGCGCGGCGCGTTCCACTGGAGCACGGCGACGCTGTCGTGTGGGGCGGCCCGGCGCGGCTCGCGCACCACGGCGTGTTGGCGCTGAAGGACGGGGATCATCCGCTGCTGGGGCGCGAGCGCATCAACCTCACGCTGCGGCGTGCGGCCTGAGGCAATGCGGTTCGCTATCATCAAGATAGCTGTCCGTGACCGGTGCACTAGTGCACTCGGCCGATTTGGCTTGAAAAAGTGACGAAATCTGAGCCGCCGGCCGCCCCTATAGCCGCCAAACGCCTCGCTGTGGCGCGCGGGCCGCGCCTGTCCTGCGCATTCGACTTGCCGGCGGGCTTCCGCGCGGCCGACATCCTGGCTTTTCATCGGCGCGATGCGCAGCAGGTTTCCGAGCGCGTCGACGATCAGCGTCTGGAAAAAGCACTGAACTGGGACGGCCGCGCCGCGCTGCTGACGATCGGCTTCGAGCCGGGCAGGGCGCTGGCCGACCTCGCGGTCGATGGCGGATCGGCGCGCGATCTCAAGCGAACCCAACCCTCGTTCGACCGCATGGTGCGACGGATGCTCGGCTTGACCCAGCCGATCGATGAGTTCGAACACGCGCTTGCCCGGCACCCGCAACTCGGCCCGCTGATCGCGCGTCAGGCCGGCCTGCGCGTGCCGCTGTCGGCCACGCCGTTCGAGGCGCTGGCCTGGGCGATCGCGGGTCAGCAGATCTCGTTGAGCGCGGCATTGTCGCTGCGGCGAAAGATGATCGTCGCCACCGGCCTGACCCACTCGAGCGGCCTTGCGTGCCATCCGGATGCGACAGCGGTGGCTCGCCTGACCGAGCCCGACCTGCGCGCCGCCGGCTTCTCGCAAACCAAGGCGCGCACGCTGCTGGCAGTCGCGACGCAGGTCTGCGACGGCCGCTTGCCGCTGACCGAATGGACCGACGCGGCCGGCGCCGGCGCACTGGCCGAAGCCGACATCCGCGAGCGCCTGCTGCGCATCCCCGGCATCGGCCCCTGGACCATCGACTACGCGCTGCTGCGTGGCTTCGGCTGGCTCGATGGCTCGCTGCACGGCGACGTGGCGGTGCGGCGCCGGTTGCAGGAGCTACTCGGCGAAAACGAAAAGATCAGCGAGAAGCGGACGCGGCTGTGGCTCGCCGAGTTCACGCCCTGGCGCGCGCTGGTGGCGGCGCATTTGTGGGCGAGCAAGACGAGCACCATGCCTGTTCAAGCGCGCGCGAATCCGTCGGCCGCCGACGCGAGTTGAGCAGTGCCGCGTGCCTTGATCGGCAAGCGCGATAAGCCGCGGGAACCAGAGGCCGAGGCGCCTTTGCTTTGGTTAGTCGTCAGGCTGATCGGTGGACAGCCACCAGTCGTCACCAGCCACCCAGACGCCGTGCCCGGGCGCTGGGCCGCGGCCGAGCGAGCGGACCGATCCGATGTCGCGCACGGCGAACGCATCGCTCAACGCGCGCGCCTCGGCCGGGTCGCGCGCGCCCGCGCAGTCGATGAACGAGACCCGCGTGAGAAAGCGGGCTGAAAAGCCATTGCGTCGCCGGGTCACGAGCAACATCCCGCCGCTCGATCCCTCGCCGGTCAGCGGAAAGCACAACCGGCCGCCGGGCTTCAGCGCATCGAGCCAGACGTGGTGCGGCCGCGTCGCGCCGGCGTTGACGTGGACGGCATCGGCATGGGGCAGCGCGCCTTCGGTAGCGGACGCCGAATAGACCTGGACCCGCGGCCACGGCGCAAGGTTGCGCCGCGCGACATCGGCCAGATCGGCTTCGATCTCATACGCATGAACCGTGCCGCGCGGGCCGACCAGTTCCGCCATCACGGCCGAGTAGTAGCCAGTGCCCGCGCCGACGTGCAGCACCACGTCGCCAGGCTTCAGGTTCAGCGCCGCCAGGCACAGCGCGTGCAGGCTCGGCTGCCCGTTGTTGATGCCGCGATCGCCCGCCAGCCGCACCAGCACGTCGCGGTACAGCCGCCCCGGATCGCGCTCCGTGGTCCAACCGCCCGTGCTTTCGCCCGAGACCTGCCACGGCGGCGGACCGACGAAATGCTCCCGCGCCACGGCGCTGAAAGCGGCGATCAAACGCGCTTCTTCATGCCGGTTCGGCGCCGCCGCCTGGGCAACGATGCGGCGCGCCCAGGCTTGGCGCGCCGCGCTCGTGTCGGCTTTGAAAGAAGCGGTCATATCAAAGAAACCTAAACATCCTTGGCGCTATTGTTTATATAGCTATAAACGACCACTCGACGAGCGGAAACGGCCATTTTTATTCAGAAAAACCTGCTTGTACACTCCGCAAGCCTGGGCGCTTCAGAGAGCGGTTCCGTCGTTCACGATCCGGACCGGCGGCAAGCCGGCCCGAAGCCGCTTGGCAAGAACCCGGCCCGCCGCCCGCGTGCCGCCTTCAAGCAACCGTGGCAGCTCGAAGCGCGCCTCTGGCAACCCCAGCCGCTCGCGCACCAAGGGCGCCAGTTCATCGAGCAGCGCGACCGTCAAGGCGCGCCATTCGACGATGAATTCGTCCCCCACCCGCCACGCCTGCTCGGCAAAACGCGGCTTGATCGGCCGCAGCACGCCGGCGTCGAGGAACAGGCCGCCATTGCGATGCTCAGCCGGCCCGGTGAGCGCGCCGGCCTCGGCGACCTTCACCCCCGCCCATTCGAACGGCTCGATCAGCGACAGCACCAGCCACTGCATCTGGCTGTGCAGTGGCATGAACCCGTCGGAGGCGCCCGCGCCCCGAACCGCATCGTGGCGCCAGCAGTCGCCCAATGGAATGCCGGCGAGCAGGTTCCCGGTCGGCGAAAGCGGCGCCAGCGCATCGAGCAGAACGTCGAGCAGCATGGGGGCGGTCACCGGAAGGCCCGCGCCAACGAAGTCATACAGATTGCCGGGTCGCGCGGAACCTTCGTTGGCGCCAGCGCCGCTGAATACGTCGGTCCGCGCCGTGAGCGCACGCGACAGCCGATGCAGCAGCGCGACTCGAGCTTCCAGCCCTGCCAGCCGGTTGCCCTCGCGCGCCTGGAACGCGGCCCCGAGCCGCTCGGCTGTGATCAGCGCAAGCGCGGCGGAATCGACCCGCAGCGGCCGGGCCGGATCGCTTGAAAACAACCCATTCTTGAAGGCGTGAAAGGTCGCGATCACAAGGCCGTCGGAGCGCAGGAAAGCATGCTCGGTCGCATGGGTGCGATCGCGTTCGCGAAACGACCAGTCCGGTCCCGCGCCGGCGTCCAGCAGCACGCAGACGAACGCCAGGTCGATCTGCGCTCGCGCCCGTTCGTCGGCCGAGACGTCGGCCAGCCGCTGATCCAAAAGCGCGGCCCGGTCGATCGCGCCGGCGCCGAGCTGGCGCCAACAACTGTGCGGCGGAACGTTCAGATCGGGAAAGCGGACCTGGGTGACTTCGGACACCAGCTCGGCGGTGTTGTCCATCGCGCCGTCGTTGATGCGGAACCAGCGCGACTGGTGCGCCCGGGCCCGCGCGAGCAGCGCGTGCGAGCGGGCACGCACCTCGCTGGCGGAGCGGAGCAGGGCGATCGCGCGGGCGTGATCGCTGTCGACGGTGACGACGGTGGGCGGCATGTGTGCTTCTCGATCCGGCCCGAACCGGCCGATGCGGTCTGCCAAAGACGGGTAACAGGTCGAAAACCATTGTGCGCGTGCGCGTTCACCGAAGCCGGCGCAGCCGTTGCGCGAAACAAACACGAGCCTGCGGCGCCGCTGCTCCGCGGCGCGGATCTGGTCACGATCTATTACGACTTGGCGCGCGGATGGGAAGCCGGTGACCGCGGCAAGCCGCGCTTCTTTCCTTAAAGCTTCTTTTCCCTAAAAGATCCCGAGCGCAAGGCCCGCCGCAAGCGAAGCCCCGATCTCGCGGCATTTGGCCAAATCGTCCGCGGCAATTGTCTTGGGCGCGAGGATTTGCTCCATTGTTTGAGCGTGGGTGCAAACGATCAAGGTCGGCGCCACCTGCTTGAGCCGCCAACCGGTGGCAATCCGCTCGATCTGGCGCGCCGCATTCGCGCCGTCGCTGCCCGCGCAGATCAGTGCCGCGTAGGGGCGGCCCTCGATCTGGCCGAGCGCGGGGTAGTAGCAGCGGTCGAAAAAATCCTTCATCAGGCCGGAGATCGCGGCCAGGTTCTCAGGCGTGGCGAAAAGGTAGCCATCGGCTGAAAGCACATCGGCGGGTGTTGTGTCGGGCGCGTGCAACAACCGGACTTCGACCTCGCCTTCTTCGCTGGCGGCTTGCCGCGTGGCCTCGGCCATTTGCCGCGCGCCGCCGGTGTTGCTGTGGTAGACGATGAGCAGGGTTTTCATGGTGGTTGCTATCGCTTATGTAGCTGAAAACTGATGTGCGACATGCGGCGATGGGCAAAATTGTCCGAAAAAATTATCTACCAGACGGGTCGTGCTCGCGAGCCGACTTGCGCCCGACGCGCCCGGCTTGATTGTCGACCGCGCGCGGCCATGGTGTTTTCAAGGAAGCGCCCGGCTTTGCTGACAAAATCGCAATGCGCGAAGGCGGTTTGGCGCATCGCCGGTTGTCTCATCCAGTAGAAAGTGAAACCCATGACCCGAACCTTCATCATGGCCGGCCAGCGCGGCGCATCCGACCTGGGCTTCAGCCCGCCTCGGCTGGCGCGCCTTGTGGAAGTGCTGGAATCCGAGATCGAGCGTGAGCGCCTGCCCGGCGCGGTGGCGCTGATCGCGCGCCACGGCAAGCTGGTGCTGTGCGAGAGCATGGGCCTGCAGGACCCGGAACGCGCCACGCCGATGGCGCTCGATTCGGTGTTTCGCATCTATTCGATGACCAAGCCGATCGTCTCGGTCGCGGTGCTGATGCTGATGGAGCAGGGGCGGCTGTTGCTGTCCGATCCGGTCGCAAAATACCTGCCCGAATTCAAGCAGCTCACGATCGCCGATGCCGGCGGCGGCAACGGCCGGCCGGTGAAGACCGCGCCGACCCTGCAGGATTTGCTGCGCCACACCGCCGGCTTCACCTACGGCTTCACCGGCGACTCGCCGCTGCAGATGCGCTACCGCGAAGTGTTCGCCGGCGCGCGCAAGATGAGCAATGAAGCCTTCTGCCGCAAGCTGGCCGAGCTGCCGTTGGTGGCCGAACCCGGCACCGTGTGGGAGTACAGCCATGCGACCGACGTGCTGGGCCGCGTGATCGAGGTCGTGGGCGGCCATCCGCTTGGCGTGTGGTTGCGCCAGCAAATCTTTGAGCCGCTCGCGATGCACGAGACCGCGTTCTTCGTGCCGCCCGAGCAGCACCACCGCATCGCCGAAGCGTTCGGCCACAACCCGGATGGCGGCCCGCGCATGGCGATGCTCGATCCGCGCGAAGTGCCGACCAATGAGTCCGGCGGCGGCGGGCTGGTGTCGACCGCGCTCGACTACGCGCGCTTCCTACAGTTCATGCTCAAGCGCGGAACCCTGGGTGAGGTGCGGCTGCTCGGCTCGCGCACGGTCGACTGGATGACGGCGGACCACCTCGGCCCGATCGCCGCCAATGCTTCGAGCGCGCCGCGCGACCTGCTGCCCGAGGGCAACGGGTTCGGGCTCGGCTTCGCGGTGCGCACCGAAGCTGGCGTCGCGCCGGTGCCAGGATCGCTCGGCTCCTACTACTGGGGCGGCATTGGCGGCACCACCTTCTTCGTCGACCCGAAGGAAGACATGTTCGCGTTGATGATGATCCAGGCGCCGAACCAGCGCGATTACTATCGGCCTCTCTTCCGCAATTTGGTTTACGCGGCGCTGGTCGACGCGCCGGCCCAGCGCAGACGCAAAGGAGACTGACCATGAGCGACGCAACTTCCGATCACGATCATTCCCAAGACGCCTGGAAGCACGACGGCGTGCGCGTGATTTCCGGTCACCAGATTGACCCGAATACCGCGCAGACGCCCGGCATGGATCGCAAGGCCGCTATCAATTTCGCAAGGGTCGGCGCGAGCAAACTGTGGGCCGGCACGGTGACGATCCATGCCAATGCGAAAACCGGCGCGCACCACCACGGCCATCTGGAAAGCGTGATCTACGTCGTTGCCGGCCGAGCCCGGATGCGC